>QCHC01000007.1 GCA_003279765.1 Pelagibacteraceae bacterium AG-390-M19
AATAGAGATACTTTTTTAGGAAATTTGTCACCTGTTACTGGTGCTCTTATTACAGCTGATAGTGCTGCTTATGTTTATACAGGAGTAGAAGCGCAATATAAAATAGGTTCTTTAAATTTTAATCCAAGTTTTGCTCCTGGGTTATACCATGAAGGAGATGGAAAAGATCTTGGTCATGTTTTAGAATTTAAAACTGAGCTTCAAATATCACTTGAAACATCTGAGAGCAGTCAATTTGGCTTTTCATACAACCATTTATCTAATGCTAGTTTAGGAAGCAAAAATCCTGGGGCAAATAGCTATATGTTTAATTTCTTTAAAAGCTTTTAATAAACTTTTTATGAACTTAAATGATTGCTACAATTTTGATGATTTTAGAAAATTAGCTAAAAAAAAATTACCAGCACCTATATTTCATTATATTGATGGAGGTGCTGATGATGAAATAACCTTAAACAGAAACACAGACTCATTTAATGACTGTGATTTAGTTCCTAATATTTTGAATAGTGTTGGTGAACCCGATTTATCTACAACAGTTTTTGGTAGAAAAATTGATATGCCATTATTTTTATCTCCAACTGCAATGCAAAGTTTGTATGATCCAGAGGGTGATAAGGCATCTGCCAGAGCAGCAGAAAAATTTAATACAATTTATAGTATGTCTACAATGGCATCATTTTCTATTGAAGAAGTCGCAAATATTTCTAGTGGTCCAAAACTATTTCAACTTTACATTCATAAAGATAAATCAATTACAGATGATTTAATTGAAAGATGTAGTAGAGCAAATTTTGATGGTATGTGTATTACTGTTGATACTTTAGTTGCTGGTAACAGAGAAAGAGATCATAGAACGGGTTTTACTACTCCACCTAAATTTACATTAGACAGTTTATTAAGTTTTGCTATGAGACCAGGATGGGTCCTTAAATATTTTACTAACAAAAAATTTGAATTAGCAAACATCAAAAACAAAACTGACAAGGGAACAAACATAGCTAAATCAGTTATGGATTATATTAATGAGCAATACGATCCAGCGATGAATTGGAAAGATGCAGAGTACTGCATTAAAAAATGGAATAAACCAATGGCATTAAAAGGTGTGATGTCTGTTGAGGATGCAAAGAGAGCAATTGATATAGGTTGTACAGCAATAATGATATCCAACCATGGTGGAAGACAATTGGATGGATCTAGATCCCCTTTTGATCAAGTAAAAGCAATTTCAGATGCGGTAGGAGATAAATTAGAAATTATTCTTGATGGTGGTGTAAGAAGAGGAACTCACGTTCTTAAAGCTCTTGCAGCTGGTGCAACAGCATGTAGTTTTGGAAAAGCTTTTCTTTTTAGTTTAGGTGCTGGAGGTCAAAAGGGTGTAGAGAGATTGTTAGAAAACATGCAAAAAGAAATTAGAAGAAACATGATTTTGATGGGATGTAAATCTGTAAAAGACCTAGATGAGACAAAAATTATCTATAGAAATTAAGCTAATTAATAGAAATTTATAATAATTCTAAATAGACATTCATTCTTTTTTATGTATATTTTCCAGCTTTGTTATGAAATTAGCAGCATCACTTGATAGACTTGGAACAGAAAGTGCTTTCTCAGTTTTAGCAGAGGCTAAAAAATTAGAAGCACAAGGAAACCCAATGATACATCTTGGCTTAGGTCAGCCGGATTTTAAAACACCTAAGCATGTAGTTGAAGCTGCGAAAAAAGCTTTAGACGATGGTCACCATGGCTATGTTCTTTCAAACGGAATTTTAGAGTGTAGACAAGCAGTCACTAGATGGATCAAGAAGAGATATAATACTGAAGTAGATCCAGAAAGAATTATGATAATGCCAGGTGGTAAACCTACAATGCATTATGCTATACAGTGTTTTGGTGAGCCAGGAGCAGAAATTATTCATCCGACACCAGCTTTTCCTATTTACGAATCTATGATTAATTATACAGGCTCTACTGCTGTACCTTATGATTTAACTGAAGATAAAGATTTAAAATTTAATGCAGATAAAATTTTATCTTTAATAACTGAGAAAACTAGATTGCTAATTTTAATAAATCCTAATAACCCAACTGGAAGTTTTGTTGAAAAATCTGAAATAGATAAACTAGCAGAGGGTTTAAAAAAACATTCTCACGTTACTATTTTAAGTGATGAAATTTACAGTAGACAAATATTCGACAATAAAGAAATGCCAACATTTTTTAATTATCCAGAGTTAAGAGAAAGACTAATTGTTCTAGAAGGATGGAGTAAAGCATATTCAATGACAGGTTGGAGATTAGGTTGGAGTTTTTGGCCTGAAAATTTAATTGAACATATTAATAAATTATTAATCAATAGTGTTTCATGTGTTAATGCTGCAGCTCAATTTGCAGGAATAGCGGCACTTGATGGACCTGATGATTCAATTGATTTGATGATGGAAAAATTTACTCAAAGAAGAAAATTAATTCATGAAGGACTAAATAGTCTTCCCGGAGTAGAATGCAGTTTACCAGGTGGAGCATTTTATGCATTTCCTAAAGTTATAGGAACTGGAATGAATGGGTCAGAGTTTTGTAAAAGAGCTATGCATGAAGCGGGTGTTGCAATTGTCCCAGGCACAGCATTTGGAAAAACTTGCAAAGATTACGTAAGATTTAGCTTTGCTGCATCACAGGATAACATTTCTAACGCATTGGAAAATATCAAAAAAATGTTAGGTTAAGCTATGTCTGAAATAGCTTTACCAAAAGTAGATAGAGTAACTGTCAGTAAAAAAGATATAATAGTATCAAGCTTAAAAAATTTTACCTCAAAGGAAAATGTTTTAAGTGAATTAGATGAGATTAAGCCTTATGAAACAGATGCGTTGGCAGCTTATAAAAATTTACCACTAGCTGTAGTCCTTCCAAAAAATACAGAAGAAGTAAGTGAAATTTTGAAATACTGTCATCAAGAAAATATAAAGGTTATTCCAAGAGGAGCAGGGACAGGCCTTTCAGGTGGAGCTTTGCCTTTAAATGATGCAATTATTTTAGGTTTAGGAAAATTTAATAAAATTTTAGATATTGATTTTGATAACAAATGTGTAGTTACACAACCAGGTGTAACTAACTTGTCAATAACACATGCAGTAAAACACAAAGGTTACTACTATGCACCAGATCCTTCTAGTCAATTAGCTTGTTCTATAGGTGGAAACGTTGCTGAAAACTCTGGCGGTGTTCATTCACTTAAATATGGAACAACTACAAACAATATACTTGGTGTCGAAATGGTAATGATGGACGGTACTATTTGTAAGTTAGGTGGAAAAACTTTAGATCAAGAAGGATATGATTTATTAGGATTAATATGTGGTTCTGAAGGACTGTTAGGAGTAATTACCGAAGTGACTGTAAAAATTTTGAAAAATCCCCAAACAGTAAAAGCAGCTTTAATTGGTTTTCCTACAATTGAAGATGGAGGAAATTGCGTAACAGACATTATCTCCAACGGTATTGTGCCAGCTGGAATGGAAATTATGGATAAAGCATTGATAGATGCAACAGAAAAATTTGTTCATGCAGGATATCCAATGGATGCCGAAGTTTTGATGATAGTTGAATTAGACGGAACGAAGTCAGAGGTAGATGAATTATTTAAACAAATAAAAGACATTGCTGAAAAAAATAAATCGAATAGTTTTAAATTAAGCAAATCTGAAAAAGAAAGATTAGGATTTTGGTCGGGAAGAAAAGCTGCATTCCCAGCTTGTGGGGCAATGGCGCCAGATTATTATTGTATGGATGGAACAATCCCAAGAGGAAAATTATCAGTAATACTTAAAGAAATTAGTAGATTATCAAAAAAATATAATTTAGGAGTTGCAAATGGTTTTCATGCAGGAGATGGAAATCTTCATCCTTTAATACTTTTTGATGGAAGTGATAAAGAACAGTTAAGAAGAACAGAAGAATTTGGGGCTGAAATTTTAAAAGCTTGTGTGAGAATGGGAGGTGCACTTTCTGGAGAGCACGGAATTGGAATAGAAAAAAGAGAATTAATGTGTGAGGCTTTTAATGATATCGATATCCAGCAACAGCTTAATATTAAAAAATGTTTAGATGAAAAAAATCTCTTAAATCCTGGAAAAGTTTATCCAATTTTAAGAAAATGTGCTGAGGAAGGAAGGGTTCATGTTCACCGAGGAGAAGAAAAATTCCCAGATCTTCCAAGATTCTAATCACTTACTACCAAAAAGTGAAATTGAAGTTTCAAATATAATTAAAGAAGCTTATAAAAATAAATTTCCAATTGATATTCATGGAGCAAACACAAAAAAATTTATAGGTTATAATGTTCAGGCTGCAAAAAGTTTAGACTTATCAAGCATAAATGGAATAATCGAGTATTTACCTGAAGAACTTTATATTAAAGTAAAACCAGGAACTTTAATGGAAGATGTTGAAGGTGCTTTAGAAAAAAATAACCAAGAACTTTCTTTTGAACCAACTGATTTTGGTTACATCAATAATGGAATATCAAATAAAGGAACTGTAGGTGGTTGTGTTGCTTGCAATTTTGCAGGATCAAGAAGATTTAAGTCAGGCAGTGTTAGAGATTTTGTTTTGGGATTCAGGGGAGTAAATGGAAAGGGAGATATTATTAAATCAGGAGGTACAGTTGTAAAAAACGTTACAGGTTATGATTTATCAAAATTAGTGAGTGGATCTTTTGGGACACTAGTTGCATTAACTGAAATAACCTTAAAAATTTCAGCAAAGAAACCCTCACAAAATACAATTGTTATTTATGAAAATGATCCAAAGGTTATCTCAGACTTGTTTCAAAAAGTACTTAGCTCGAGTAACGAAATCTCAGGCGCAGTTTTTATTCCAGATGAACCACAAAATAAAAAATTTGATTTAAATAAAAGTAAAGCATTCAAATTTAATGATTTAGATCAAGAAGGATCATTTTTTGCTTTAAGAGTTGAAGGAGATAAAAATTCAATAAAAGAAAGAATTAAGGATATTTCAAATGAATTAGACTTAAAAAAATTTAAAACATCTAATTTAGATCCTCATCAATCACCTCTTTTTTGGAAAAGTGTAAATAGTTTGCAATTATTTTCTGAGACAAAAAATAATTTACTTAGAGCTGTTGTGCCTCCAGCAAATTGTGAAAAAGTTATGAATAATATAAAAAATAAATTTAAATATTTTATAGATTGGTCTGGTTCGCTTTTTTGGATAGAGGTTGCAGGAAAAGATGACGATAAATTAAAAGAAATAAAAAAAATGATCCTCCAAAATAATGGATATTTAACGATTATAAAGAAATCAGAGGACTTTGATTTTTCTGAAAAAATATTCACTATTGATGATACCAAACTAATGATTTCTAAAAAAATTAAAGAAAGCTTTGATCCAAAAGGAATATTTAATCCTGGAAAAATGTATAAGGATTTTTAATGCAAACAAATTTTTCAGAGACACAACTCAAAGATAAAGACAATCAATCTTCAGAAAAAATATTTAAAAAATGTGTTCATTGTGGAATGTGTAATGCAACTTGTCCAACTTATGGGATTTTAGGAGATGAATTAGATGGTCCTAGAGGAAGAATTTATCTTATTAAAGATATGTTGGAAAATAATAAAAAACCAACAGAAAAAGTTGTAAAACATATTGATAGGTGTCTTTCTTGTTATAGCTGTATGACCACGTGTCCAGCAGGTGTAAACTATATGCACTTAATTGATCATGGCAAAAAATATATTGAAAAAAATTATGAGAGGTCCTTCTTTGATAAATTAATAAGATATTTTTTATCTATCACATTACCAAATACAAAAGTATTTAAGCTTTCTAGTTTCTTAGTCAAATTATCAAAACCACTTAAATTTTTAATGCCATCAAAAATAAAAGATATGATGGAACTAATGCCAACTAATTTTCCTAAAAAGACTTTGCCTAATAAAGAAATTTATAAAGTTACAGGTAAAAAGAAAATCGCAAGAGTTGCTTTATTAACTGGATGTGTACAAAAAGAAATCTCACCTCAAATTAACGAAGCTACAATCAGATTACTAAATAGACATGGAGTTGAAGTTGTAGTGCCAAAAAAAATTCGTTGTTGTGGATCTCTAAACCATCATCTTGGAAAAGAAGAGGATGCTCATCAAGATTTTAAAAATAATATAAACATTTGGTACGAAGAACATCAAAAAGGAAATTTAGATGCAATTTTATCCAATACATCTGGTTGTGGTACCACAATGAAAGATTACGGATTTATTTTTAGAGATGATAAAGAGCTGAGCAAAAAAGCTAAAGTAATATCAGAACTTACAAAAGATATTTCAGAGTATATTCTTGAAAGTTTAAAACTAAATATAAAATCTAAAGGAAAGAAATATAAAGTTGCATATCATTCTGCTTGTTCAATGCAACACGGTCAAAAAGTTCACGCCCAACCAATTTCATTACTTGAAAAGACAGAAAATGAGATAATGGAAATTCCTGAAGGACATATTTGTTGTGGGTCTGCTGGAACCTATAATATTTTACAATCAAAAATTGCAAAACAACTACTAAAAAACAAAGTAATTAACATAGAAAGTTTAAATCCTGATTTTATCTCAACTGGAAATATTGGTTGTATTACCCAAATTTCTCATGGTACTAAAGTTCCAATTTTACATACAATTGAAGTTTTAGATTGGTACACAGGCGGTCCCAAACCTGAAATTTTAAGATAAGGGCTTTATGAAAAAAATTTTAATCACTAGAAGACTAATCCGAGAAAGTGAAGATAAAGCATCAAAATTATTTGATGCTAAATTTAACTCCAATGATGAACTTTATTCCCAAGCAAAAATTATTGAAATGAGTGAAGGCTGTGATGGAATTTTATCATCTTTAACAGAAAAATTAGACGCTGATACAATAAATAAACTTCCAGATAGTATTAAAATAATTTCTAACTTTGCAGTTGGATTTGGAAATATTGATTTAGAAGCTGCTAAAAATAGAGGTATAGCAGTCACAAATACCCCAGAAGTTTTATCAGATGCTACGGCTGAAATTGGAATATTATTAATCTTAGGAGCTTGTAGAAGAGCTTCAGAAGGAATTGAATCCGCTAAAGAGGGTGGATGGAAATGGTCTGCAGATTATTTAATTGGAAAACAATTAACAGGAACAAGATTGGGTATTTTAGGAATGGGTCGTATTGGTCAAAAAATTGCAAAAATTGCTAAATCTTTAGGTATGGTTATTCATTATCATAATCGTTCAAAATTAAGTGAAGATAAAGAACAGGGAGCAACTTATCATGACAGCATAAAAAGTCTTTTTTCAGTTTCAGATGTTCTATCTATATGTTGCCCAGCTACTAAAGAAACAGAAAATTTAATTAATAAAGAGACTGTTGAATATTTCCCCAAAGGTGCTGTTATAACTAATGTTGCACGAGGAGATATTGTTGATGATGAAGCTTTAGTTGATGCTTTGAATAGAAGAAAAATTTATGCAGCAGGATTAGATGTTTATAAAAATGAACCAAATTTAAATCCTGGTTATTTAAAAATCCCAAGTGCTTTTGTTTTGCCCCATCTTGGCAGTGCAACAAAAGATACAAGGATTGCGATGGGAAATTTAGCAATTGATAATCTAGATGAGTTTTTCAGAACTGGAAATTGTATCAATAAAATAAATTAAAATGTCTCAATCGATAGCTTTCATTGGTGTTGGCAACATGGGTTGCCCAATGGCTGAAAATTTAATGAAGGCGGGTAAATCTATAAAAGTTTTTGATGTTTCAAAAAAAATGCTTGAAATTGCAAAAGATAAAAATCTTGAAACAATCGAAAATATAGATGATCTAATTACAGCTGATGTTAAAACTGTTATTACCATGCTTCCAGAAGGTAAGCATTCTAAAGAAGTTTATTTAGGAGAAAATGGAATAATAAATAAAATTTCGAAAGATTGTTTACTAATTGATTGTTCAACAATTGATATTCAAACTTCTATTGAAATTGGAAAAAAAGCCTCAGAATTAGGAATTAAAATGATTGATGCCCCAGTTAGTGGTGGAGTAATGGGAGCCCAAAAAGCAACTTTAAATATAATGGTTGGTGGATCAAAAGAAGCATTTGAAAAAGCGCTTCCTCTATTAAAAATCATGGGAAAAAATATATTTCACGCAGGAGATTTAGGTAGCGGGAATGGTGCTAAGATTTGTAACAATATGGCTCTTGGAATTGCAATGATTGCTGCTTCTGAGTCATTAATGTTAGCTAAAAGATTAAACATTGATATTAAAAAAGTTCATGAGATTATGAAGAATGCATCGGGTAACAGCTGGCCAATTTCTGTTTATCCACCTTTGCCTGGTTTAATTGATGGAACACCATCAAATAATAATTACAGACCAGGTTTTTCTGCAGGTATGATGAACAAAGATCTTAAACTTGCTCATGATTGTGCAAAAAGTGTTGATGCTGAAACACCACTAGGAAAAATGGCATTAGAAATTTATGATCAATTTTGTAAAGATGGGAACGACGCTAAAGACTTTTCAGCAATTTCTAAAGTTATAGGCGGTAATGCTTGGGACTATCCAATCGATTAAATAAATTTATTGCAAGTGTTTATAAATTGTTGTTCTCGATACACCTAATTTTCTTGAAGTAGCAGAAATATTATTTGTTTCATTAAAAGTTGATCTTATCAAAGTACATTTTTCCCTTTTGATTTTTGTATCTTCACAATTTTTACAAGTACTTTTTTTCTTCTCTATTTTTGATTCAATAAATTTGTTTTCTTTAAAAATTTGACTTTTTATCACAAAGACTGATGAACCCAGATGATCAGTAATTTTTAATGTCTTATTATTTAATAAATCTGATGCAATAGATGAAAATGAGTTAGTAAAAATTTTATTAAAATTTTCGTTTTTTAGATCTACTAATCCATTAAGCATAATTTTTGCATTACTGTTAGCTCCTACAATCAGACCATCTCCATTAACAGCCAATAACCCAACACTAGTTGTTGATAGATATTCTTGTCGAGGATGAAAAGATAGAATTAATTCATGTTCAAACTTTTTTAAAAATAATTTTGTTTCTATACTTCTAGTTGCTAGTTTTACCAAAGCCAGAGTATGTTGCTCTCTAGACATATAGTCGGTTGAAGCATCTATAATTCCAATAGTCTTACCGTCATAATTAATTATTGGACTTGCGAAACAAGATATATTTTCATGTGCTATAAAAAAATGTTCTTTGCCTGATACTATTGTTGGTTTTTTTAATTCAACGGATAATCCCAAACCATTTGTGCCACAGACTTTTTCAGCCCATATAGATCCTGGTATAACAGTTTTACCCACATCTGTTTGAAGACAAGTTTTGTCATATATTGTATCAAGTACTAAACCATTCTCATCTGAATATGCGACCATGAAATTAGTTCCAGCAATTTGTGAATATAAAAGTTCCAATTCTGGGAGAACTATTTTTCTAAGAGCCTCATTTTTTTCTTTGATTTCTTTTAACTCAATTGAAGATATTACGCTCTGTTTTGGATCTTGAAATGGATTAAGACCTTTTGCTATGCATCTTGACCAGCTATCCGAAATTTCTTTTCCCATTTCATAGGACATCATTCCTCTTTTTTTAAGGATATTTTTGAACTCTTTGCTTGTTGAGGTAAGATTTCCCATTTTTGAAAGATAAATAAAAATAAAGTGTTCAACAACTAACCACAGGTTGTATTTGTAAACTATTTGAACACTTAAAAGCGGCATTGACTCCATCGGACTTCAATTTTTTAATAAGGTTTTGAAAAATTAAAAGGGAGAGAGACAATGAAAGCACAGGTTTTGCACAAGTATGACCCAGAAATGAAAGAAAAAGTTTGGGTTACAGGTGAAGAAATGCCAGATCCAAAAATCGAGAAGGCATCAGATGTGATTGTTAAAATTGGTGCTGCAGGAGTTTGCAGAACAGATTTACATATTATTGAAGGAGTATGGAAACATATTCAAGATCCAGATGGAAAATTATTACCATGTGTAATGGGACATGAAAATGCTGGATGGGTTGAAGATGTTGGTTCAGATGTTACAGAATTTAAAAAAGGTGATCCTGTCATTTTACACCCTCTTATTTCTGGAACAGGAGGAACTTGTTTAGATTGCAGAAGAGGTAATGATATGCACGCTGAAGCAGGTGCGTTTCCTGGATTAAGTATTAAAGAAGGTGGATACGCTGAACTATTAAAAACTAGCGTTAGAAATTTGATTAAACTTCCGAAAGTATTAGCACCTAAAGATGTTGCACCTTTTTCAGATGCAGGTCTTACAGCTTACAGAGTAGTAAAAAAAGCAACAAGACATTTGCTTCCTGGTCAGAGCTGTACAATCATTGGTGCAGGAGGCTTAGGTCATATAGCTATTCAATGTTTAAAAGCGATGTGTGCTGCAGATATAATCATTGTTGAAAAATCTGAAGCAGCATTAAAACATGCAATGGAACTTGGTGGTGACCACGGAGTTTTAATTGATGGAAACGAAATTGAAAAAGTTCAAGAACTAACTAAAGGAAAAGGTTCTGAAGCTGTAATTGATTTTGTTGGAGAAAAAGGATCTACTGCCATGGGAATTCAAATGACTTCTAATGGTGGTTTTTACTACATAGTTGGATATGGAGAAGAAATTAAATCACTTGCAGTGGATTTAATTATTTCTGAGAAAACAATTGTAGGTAATTTAGTGGGAACGTGGTCTGAATTATATGAATTAATGGAGTTAGCTGACAGAGGTAAAGTCAAGCTCTCTATGCAAGAGTATAGTTTAGACGATGCTAATAAAGCGCTTCATGATCTTAACGATGGTAAGGTTAAGGGACGAGCTGTTTTAGTTCCATAAAAAAAAAAAAGAGAGGTGATAATGAAAATAATAAAAACCTGCTTAACGGCTGTAATATCAAGTATGATGATATTTAGCCCTATGGCATATGCTGATAAGTGGAGTGATCAATTCCCACATATCAAAGCTACAGGAGATATTCCAGGTGATTGTTCTTATGAGAAGATGTCTAAGAAAAATTACAAAGGAAAAACTCTTAAAATAAATACACACGCAATACCGGTAATGGGTGAGCCAACAGCTCTACACGCCGAACAGTTTGAGAAATTAACTGGAGGAACAGTTGAAGTTACACATACACCAGCAGGTGATTTGTATTCGAAAGCAATGGTTCCTTTCCAAGCTGGACAAGCTCCTTATGATGTTGTGTTTGGATTTTCTAACTTCATCAATGACTGGAAAAGATATTTAGCACCAGTTCCTAAGAAATATATGAACTCACCTGAGATGAAAGATGTAACAAAATCTCACATGGGTGTTTCATCTTGGGATGGAACTATGTACCAATACCCAGTTGATGGTGACAGACATTATCTAAAATACAGAAAAGACGTAATAGATAATCCTGAAATGCAAAAAAAATACAAAGCTGAAACAGGTAAAGACCTTAAAGTTCCAACAACTTGGAAAGAATATGGTGAAATGGCTAAATTCTTTAATGGTTGGGATTGGGATGGAGATGGTGAGTTAGAGTATGGTTCTGCTGAAGTTATGAAAAAAGATGACTTAATGTTCGCTGCTTTTTTCAGTAGATCAGTAGCATACGCTAAAAACCCTAGAACTCCAGGTGGTTTCTTTTTTGATTTAGAAACTATGAAACCAAATATTAACAACCCTGGCTTTGTTGAAGCATTAACCGATTGGGTAGAAGCTACTAAATATGTTCCTCCAGGAGGAACTAACTTTGGTCTAGGTGATGAAATTGGATCATTTGGTGGTGGACAAACTTTATTTAGTTTTTCTTGGGATGATGCATTTATTGCAGCGATGCAGGATGACAGCCCAATTAAGAATAAAGTTGGTGCGGCTCCACTTCCAGGTGCAAACAAAGTTTGGAACAGAGTATCTAATAGCTGGGAAAACCAATACAACCAAGCTCCATACATTGTTTGGGGATGGGCGGTAGGTGTTGCCAAGAAAAGTAAAGTAAAAGATATGGCGTTTGATTATCTATGTTTCTTTTCTAACGGCGCAAACCACCAAGCTGACTTAGCAATTGGTAGATTTGGTGTTAACCCATTTAAAAACTCAGACTTTGACCCTAACATCTATATTAATAGTATGGGTTGGGATCCAGAGATCGCTAACAGTTACACTAAAACACTTTTAGACATGGAAAAAAGTAATAACAGAGTTTTCCCTCTAAGAGTTCCGGGTGTATTTGAGTTTACAAGTGCTGTTGCCACAGGAACTTCAAAAGCTTTAGCAGGACAATTATCTCCTCAAGAAGCTCTAGATGAAGTTGCTAAAGAGTGGGAAGCAATTGTAGGCAGAGTAGGTAAAAAAGCAGTTCAAGATGCTTACTCTGTTGGTGTCAAAATGGAAGACAACAAACTATAATAATAAAATACTTCATGTGGCCATTTTTTTTAAATGGCCACATTTTTTAAAATTAATATAATCCTTTTTTATAAATGAATTTTAAGCACAAATATTTTTTCCTATTTCCAGGTCTATTTGTGTTGATTGGAATATTAATTTTTCCAATTATCTTTGTAGTAAGATTAAGTTTGTCTGGATGGAATAGTTATAATCCAGGTTTAGACTATATAGGTTTAGAAAATTATATTAGATTATTTACAGATGACCCAAGATTCTGGGAGTCATTTTTTAGATTAAGTTTTTTATCGGTTACAACAGTTATTTTGCAATATGTGATTGGTTTTGCATTAGCGCATATGGTTTGGAAAGACATTAAATTTAAAAGATTTTTTAGAGTTCTTTTTTTGGTTCCAATGATGACAACACCAGTGATTATGACAGTTATTTGGAGAACTTTTTTTCATGAATCTTTAGGACCAGTAAATGACATGTTATCAGTTTTTGGAGTAGCTCCAAAGTGGTTGACAGATCCAGTTATTGCAAAATTTACAGTAATTATAGTTGAGGTATGGCAATGGACACCTTTTATGTTTTTGCTTTTATTAGCAGGTCTATTGTCATTGCCTAAAGAACCATTCTTGGCTGCTGCAATTGATGGTGCCAGTCCAGTTAGAAAATTTATTTATGTGACATTTCCATTGATGGCGCCAATCTCAATTGGAGCAATAATTATAAGGTTAATTGAGGCCTCAAAGATAATGGACACAGTTTACGTTTTAACCTCTGGTGGCCCAGGAACTTCAACCGAAACTTCAAGTTTTTATATTTTTATTAAAGGGTTAAGAGAATTTCAGATGGGTTATGCAGCATCAATGTCATTCACTTACTTAATAATTATGATCATAAGTTTAACAATAATAGCAAAAGTCTTAACTAAACTTTTATTAAAAGAGTAAATTATGAATAAATTATATATTTTCTTAAAATATTTCTTTATTGTTGTTTGGACAGTATTTGTTGTTGCTCCTTTTCTTTGGGCTTTGACAACATCCTTTAAAGACTTTCAGTCTGTTAATGGTGGAGTTACTTACATACCGTGGGTAGATTTTGAACCTAATCTAGAAGGTTGGAAAGTTTTGATAAAATCTCCAGCCAAAGGTGGAGTTGATATAGTAGAACCATATTTTAATAGTTTGTTTGTAACGTGTACAGCAAGTTTAATTAGTATAATTCTTGGGACATTGTCTGCTTATGCATTATCAAGATATACATTTAAAGCAGGTTTTGTTAAAAATAATGACATTACTTTTTTCTTTATTTCACAAAGAATTATGCCACCAATTGTTTTGTCAATTCCGTTTTTCTTGTTTTTAAGTTCAATAAATTTATTAGATAGTCTTACAGGACTAATCGTTGTTTATATTGTTTTATTAATGCCAATAGCGGTTTGGATTATGGTCGACTTTTTTAATAAAGTTCCAAGAGAAATTGATGAGACAGCTTTAATCGATGGATGTAATCCTTATCAAGCTTTCTTAAAAGTAGTGTTACCAAATTCAATACCAGGATTAATTGTAGCTGGAATGTTTTGTATAATTTTTGGATGGATTGATTTCTTCTTTGCTTTTATTTTAACTTTCACTGAAGTTCAATTGCTGCCAGTTAAGATTGTTGCTTTAAACTCATCTGTAACTCCATGGTGGAGTTTATCTGCGTCAGCTTTAGTTTCAGTAGCACCATTAATTATTGTTGCATTTATAGTTGAACGATATTTATCAAAAGGAAATTTATCAGGAGCCATTAAGTAATGAATTTAATTGCTAACAATTTAACTTACAAGCCAAGTGATCAATATCACTTAAATGAAGTATCGTTTAATTTTAAAGAGGGAAATTTATACACAATTCTTGGACGGACATTGTCTGGAAAAACAACTTTATTAAAAACTATAGCTGGTCTTTTGACACCAGATAGTGGTGCTATAGAATTTGATGGAAAAGATTTTTTAAAAGTCCCAGTTTGGCAAAGAAATGTAGCCATGGTGTATCAACAATTTATTAATTACCCTCACCTAAACGTATTTGAAAATATTGCATTTCCTTTGAGACAAAGAAAAATTGATAGTGAAGAAATAAATAATAAAGTAATGGACTCTTTAAAATCAGTTGGCCTTGTTGGCTATGAAAACAGAAAAATTCAAGAGTTGTCTGGTGGTCAACAACAACGTGTTTCTTTGGCAAGGTCGTTGGTTAAAAATGCAAAAATCTTATTATTAGATGAGCCCCTAGTTAACTTAGATTACAAATTAAGAGAACAGCTAAGGGAGGAATTTAAGAGCTTGTTTTCGAAGGGTTTGGCTGATGAAACAATTCTAATTTATTCTACTACAGATCCAAGAGAAACAATGGAGTTAAATGGTGAAGTAATTGTTTTAGATGAAGGTAAAGTATTACAAGTAGGACCTGCAAAAGAAATATTTGAGAACCCAAATTCACTAAAAGTTGCTGAAATCTCGAATGATCCACCAATGAATATCATTGAGGCAGATATATCTAATGAACAAATCAGATTTGAAGGTATTGAAATTAAAGCACCTAGTCACTTATCAAAGTTGACTAAAGGTGGACTAAATATTGGTTTAAGATCTTCGGATATTGAACTTAGTGAAAATGGTCATGAGTTTGAAGTTGAGCTTGCCGAAATCAGTGGCTCTGAAACTTTACTCCACTTAAAAAGAGGAAAGATAAAAATTATTATATCGATAGAAGAAGTGTTGAATTTTAAAATTCATGACAAGATAAAAATTGATTTTAAAATTGATAGAGCTTATGCATTTGGTGCTGATGGTAAATTAGAATCTTCACCATTCGGAGGACTCAATGGCTAAAATTGACTTAAGCAATATCTCACATTCTTACAATCCTAATGATACAAATCCAGTTTATGCATTAAATCCATTTTCAATGACATGGGAGAATGGAAATAGATATGCTATTTTAGGTCCATCTGGATGTGGGAAAACAACAATGTTAAATATTGTTTCTGGGTTGGTAAGACCATCTGCTGGAAAAATATTATTTGATGATAAAGATGTTACAGATTTAAAAACGGAGCAAAGAAATATTGCTCAAGTTTTTCAGTTTCCAGTAATTTACAACACAATGACTGTTTTTGAAAATCTTGCTTTTCCTCTAAAGTGTAGAGATTTCTCAAAGGCTAAAATAGATGAGAGAGTTAACTCTGTTGCAGAAACTTTAAATTTAAAATCTTTTTTAAACTCTCCTGCAAGAAAATTAACTGCTGACCAAAAACAATTAATATCCTTAGGAAGAGGTCTAGTAAGAGAAGACGTAGCAGCAGTTTTAATGGATGAACCATTAACTGTAATTGATCCAGATTTGAAATTTAGATTAAGAAGAAACCTAAAAGAAATAAACGAACAATATAAAACAACTTTAGTTTATGTAACACACGATCAAAATGAAGCTATGACTTTTGCAGACAATATAATTGTAATGAGTGAAGGAGAAGTTGTGCAAACAGGCTCACCCAAAGAATTGTTTGAAAGACCAAACACAACCTTTGTTGGATATTTTATTGGTTCACCAGCTATGAATTTGTTTGATAGCGAGGCAACTTCAGAGAATACAGTTAAAATAAACAGCACAATAATTAAGACAAATACAAATTTATCTAATTTAAAAACTAAAAATATTAAATTAGGAATTAGATCTGAGTTTATTAAAATTGCAAAAGATCAAAATGAAAATCTCGTAGATGTAAATGTTCTAAAGGTAGAAGATTTTGGTAACTACAAATTAATTACTGCTAAGATGGATAATTTTGAGATTAAATCTAAAATTAATAGAGAAACTGAAATTCCAGGAGAGAAAATTAAACTTCATATACCAGCTGAAAAATGCTGTATTTATGAAAATAATAAATTAATTTAATTTAGTAATTCTACTAGGAATTGAAAAAAAATTACTTTAGAGCCTTTCTAATACACTTTTTAGAAAGACTCTAATCTAAAAATATGCTTTATTTCCCAACAGTTAATTAACTAGAGGAGAATAAGATGATTAAAAATAAAAAATCATTGAGGGGTTCTAAAACTCCTTCAAGAAGAAAGTTCTTCAAAGCAGCGGCAGCAACTGGTGCAGCAACAGCAGCAGCAGTGGCTATGCCAAATCTTGCTTTGGGAGATGGTCATATTACCCTTAAAATGCAAGCAGCTTGGCCAAGTGGAGCCAACATCTTTTTTGAGATGGCTGGCGACTACTGCAAAATGGTCAGTGATATGTCTGGTGGAAAACTAAAAATTGATTTACAGCCGGTTGGTGCAGTTGTAAAGACTGGTGAAATCGGACAAGCAGTAAGTGATGGTGTGCTTGATATGGGTCACTGGGTAACTGCTTACTGGTATGGTAAAAATCCAGCTGCATCACTTTTTGGAACAGGACCATCTTATGGTCTTTCGTCTCAAGAAGTAATGGCCTGGATGGAAGAAGGTGGCGGAAGAGCATTGTATGAAGAAACATTAGCAAAAGTTGGATATGACTATGTTGGTGTTTTTGCGATGCCAATGCCAGCTCAACCTTTTGGTTGGTTCAAAAAGAACGTAACTAAAGTAAGTGATGTTAAAGGAATGAAGTATAGAACAGTTGGTCTTGCAACTAACGTTCTTACTGCAATGGGTATGGTAGTTAGACAATTACCAGGTGGTGAAATTCAGCCAGCTATGAAAACTGGTTTGATTGAAGCTGCTGAGTTTAACAACCCTACTTCAGACTCTCAATTTGGTATGCAAGATGTTTCTAAGCATTATCACTTAGGATCTTTCCACCAATCACAAGAGATGTTTGAAATACCTATTAACAAAAAAACATTTAATAGCTTATCTCCTGCAAACCAAGCAATATTAAAAAATGCTTCGTATGCAGCAAATACTGCTAACTACTTTAAAGCTTTGGTAAGATACTCAGCTGATTTATCAAAATTGATGAATGAGCATAAAGTAAACGTTTACCAAACTTCAGATGCTATTTTAGCAGAGCAGTTAAAAGGTTGGGATAAAGTTGTAGGTGATTTCTCTTCTAAAGATCCATTCTTTAAGAAGATTGTTGATTCACAAAAAGCTTATGCGAAAAGAGTAATGAAATACTTACTAATGAATCAGCCTAACTATAGACTAGCTTATGAAAACGAGTTTGGTCCGTTAGCGAAAGTTAAAATCTAAGGTTTAGAAATATAAAAAATTAAGGGGGCTTTTTAGCCCCCTTTTTTTTAATTGAACTTATTAAGAAAATTAAGATAAGCTATAAAAATATGTACTCTTATATAAAATTTGCAGACACTCTCAGTTCTTCAATGGGAAAAGCTTTTTCATGGTGCATAGTAATTTTGATGGGTGGAACATGTTATGAAGTAATCATGGCTTACGCATTTAATGCTCCTACTTTATGGAATTTTGATTTTAGTTTACAGATGTACGGAGCAATATTCATGATGGCTGGAGCTTATACTTTAGCAACAGAGGCTCATGTAAGAGGTGATGTTATTTACAGGTTATTTCCAACTAGAGTTCAAGGATGGATTGATTTAATACTTTATTTTATATTCTTTTTCCCAGGTGTAATTGCACTTGCATTTTATGGATATGAATATGCAGCTAAAGCATGGATGGTGAAAGAAACAAGTTGGAATAGTCCAGCACAAATTCAAATTTATATGGCAAAATCATTAATACCTTTATCTGGGATACTTCTTACTCTCCAAGGAATTAGTGAAGTTTTTAGAGCAATTATTTGTATTAGAACCGGACATTGGCCAGATAGAGATGCTGGTGCAGAAGAAACAGAGAAAATTTTAATGAGAAAATCTAAAGAGGAAGAAAAAATAGATGTTGTTTAGTCTAACAAATCCAGAAATTGCAATTTTAATGATGGTGATATTTCTATTTGCTGTATTACTAGGATTTCCTATTGCATTTACTTTAATGGCAATGGGTTTAGGATTTGGATATTACGCATATTTTGATCCGTCAAGAATGGATCATCTATTAGATAATAGGATATTTAATTTATTTGTTTCAAATACCTACTCTGTCATGGATAACCATGTCCTCACCGCCGTGCCTTTATTTTTATTTATGGGCTATTTAGTTGAAAGAGCAGGTATAGTTGCAAGATTGTTTTATGCAATAAGACTTGCATCTCATTCGCTGCCAGCTTCGATGGCAGTCGCAGCATTAGTTACTTGCACTTTATTCTCTACAGCTACAGGAATAATTGGGGCAGTTGTAACTTTAATGGGTTTGCTTGCCTGGCCTGCAATGGTGAAAGCTGGCTATGATAAAAAATTTGCATCAGGAGTAATATGTGCTGGAGGTTGTTTGGGAATTTTAATTCCCCCTAGTATTATGCTTATTGTTTATGCAGTAATTGCTCAGTTATCCCCATTAAGATTATTTGCTGCAGCAATATTTCCTGGTTTGATGTTAGCGGGTTTATATATTTTATATGCAATCATTTTGGCTTATTTTAATCCATCAGTTGCACCCAAGCCTCCTAAAGAAGAAATCCCTCCAAGATCAGTGATTTTGAAAGAAGTTTTGGTTTCATTTTTACCATTATTTTCATTAATCATTTTAGTATTAGGAAGTATTCTTGCTGGTTTGGCTACTCCTGCAGAAGCAGCAGGTGTTGGAGCTTTCGGAGCATTAGTTTTATCTTTCTTTTATAAATCCCTTAAATGGAAAAATTTTAAAGAATCTGTTTTTCTTACTGCAAAAACTACAGCAATGATTATGTGGTTATTCATTGGATCTTGGACATTTGCTTCAGTATTTTCATATTTGGGTGGACATGAAGTATTTGAGCATTTTTTTAAATCAATGGATATAAAACCTTGGCAATTTTTGGTAATTACACAAATTATAATTTTCTTATTGGGCTGGCCATTAGAGTGGACAGAAATATTAATTATATTTGTACCTATATTTCTACCTTTAGTAGAATTTTTTGGAGTGAATCCTTATTTTTTTGCAATGTTAATTGCTCTAAATTTACAAACATCTTTTTTAACACCCCCCATGGCCATGTCAGCTTATTACTTGAAAGGTGTACAATCTAAAAATGTTGAGTTAATTGAGATATTTAAAGGGATCATGCCTTTCTTAGCAATAGTTATTTTCGGAATGGTTTTGATGTATTTATTTCCAGGTATAGCTCTGTGGTTACCTGATCAATTATTTGCAAATTAACTTGATGAATGAAATCATAAATTTTTCTATTCAAGAATTAATAGATAAAATTTCAAACTCTCAAGTTACTTCTGTGGAAATATGTGAAGCGTACATAGATAGAATTAATAAATTTGAAAAAGATATAAATGCTTGGGCTTTTTTTGACAAAGAATTATTACTGGAAAAGGCTAAAGAATCAGATGAATATAAAAAATCTGGAAAACCTATTGGTCCATTACACGGCATTCCCGTAGCTGTTAAAGATATTGTTGGTACTTTAGATATGCCAACTGAATGTGGAACACCAATAAGAAAAGGCAAATCTTATTCACAAAATGCTGAAATTATTGATTTATTAACATCTTCAGGAGCTATAGTGATGGGTAAAACAGTTACTACAGAATTAGCATATTTAAATCCATCTAAAACAAAAAACCCACATGATTATTCACGAACACCAGGAGGATCATCAAGCGGCTCTGCTGCAGTGATTGCATCTTATATGGCTCCACTTTCAATTGGATCTCAAACAGGTGGCTCAATAATTAGACCAGCATCTTATTGTGGTGTTGTTGGATACAAACCTTCATATGGTTTAATTTCAAGGAATGGAGTGTTAAAGACTTCAGAAAAACTTGATCAATTAGGAGTTTTTGGAAAATCTGTTGAGGATATAGCTTATTTAGTTAAAGAATTAATTAAAAAAGATTCTCATGACCCTGCTACTGTTTATTATTCTTCAAATAATATGGTCGATACAGTAAAAAAGGGTCCTTTGTATGAACCTAAATTTATTTTTTATAAAACAGGATTTTGGAAAACAATTGATATAAAATCTAAAGAAGCTTTTGAATATTTTATAAAGTCATTTAAAAAAAATATTGAAATTCATGACACGCCTTCTTATTTCAAGGATATCCATAAATATCATCAAATAATTTATGAAACTGATTTAGCTAATAATTTTAGTGATTATTACAAACATTATAAATCAAAACTTTCCAAAATTATGCAAAATGCAATTGCAAATGGAAGAAAACATAGTGCAAAAGAATATGCTGAAGCAATAGATTTCATGAAAAGAAGTTACGACTCATATAAAGAAGTATTTGAGGACTATCATGGAGTTTTATCCCCATCCAGTCCTGGTGTTGCTCTAAAAGGTCTAAAGAGCACTGGTTCAGCTGATTTCAATAAAGTTTGGTCTTACCTAGGAACTCCTTGTATTTCACTTCCTTTACTTCAGGGTGAAAATAATTTACCATTAGGCATTCAAGTAATTGGAGAGAAATATGATGATAATCGTTTTTTAGGAGTTTCCAGTTGGCTTGAAAAGGAAAGTAAGAAATTTAATGAATAAATTTGTAACACTAATAGGACTTTCATTTGCAATTTTTTTTCTTGTGGGTTTAGCAACAACACTTACAAGATCTATGATGATAGGTTTTCTAGATGTATTACCAGTTTATATATTGATGATACTTGCAATATCGATGATGCTTTACGAAGCCTTTTTTGATAAAAAATAATTTTAAATAGTCTTAAATTTACCACCTCTGATTGTATTTTATTATTCAATAGATATTTTAATCTAGACTTAAACCGCTAATTGTAATTTAATCTGTCCGTTAATTAACAAAGAAGAGGAGATAACTTATGATTAAAGAAAAAAAATCATTGAAGGTTTCTAGATCACCTTCAAGACGTAAGTTCTTTAAAACTGCAGCTGTAACTGGTGTTGCTGCTGTTGCTTTATCTGCTCCAGCTGTTGCCAAAGAAAGAATTGAAGCTTCTATGGTAGCTACTTGGCCTAGAGATTTTCCAGGCTTAGGAACTGGTGCACAAAGACTTGCTCAAAGATTGAGCGACATGAGTGACGGTAGAATTCAAGTTACTTATTACGCTGCTAATGAAAGGGTAAAAGCATTTGACTCATTTGACGAAGTTGCTTCAGGTAACTCTCAAATGTATCACGGTGCTGATTACTACTGGGTTAAAAAACACCCTGCATTTGGATATTTTACTGCCGTTCCATTTGGTTTTACATATGCTGAAATGAATGCGTGGTTAAAATATGCTGGTGGACAAGAGTTGTGGGATGAATTAACTGATGATTTTGGAACACAAAGTTTTGCTGCTGGTAACACAGGAGTGCAAATGGGTGGTTGGTTTAATAAAAAAATTAGATCAGCTAATGACTTTAAAGGTTTAAAAATGCGTATGCCTGGATTAGGTGGACAGGTTCTTGGAAAACTTGGTGGTTCTCCAATTTCACTTCCTGGCGGACAAATTTATGAAAACCTTGTGTCAGGTGCAATTGATGCAACTGAATGGGTAGGACCATGGAATGATGAAGCTATGAAGTTCCAGGAAGCTGCTAAGTATTATTACTATCCAGGAATGCACGAACCAGGATCTACACTAGCTTGTGGAGTTAATAAATCTTGGTTTACTAGTTTGTCAAAATCAGACCAGATAATTATTAAAACTGCGTGTGATTGGGCTGACACAACTACAATGGCTGAATACAATGCTAAAAACGGAGCTGCATTAGCGCGTTTGGTTAACGAAAGCGGAGTTAAACTAGAGAAGTTTAATGACAAAGTTTATGATGCTTTCGCTAAAGGTGCTGCTGAAGTTTTTGATGAAGTACAACAACATAGTGCTCTTGCTAAGAAAGTACATGCTGCCTTTGTTAAAGGTCGTAAGGAAATTGGTGCTTGGACAAACTTGTCTGACGGGCCGTATGTTGCTCAAAGAAACAGAGCATTAGGAGTATAATTTAATTCTAATTAATATTAGAGGGCCCTTAAATGGGCCCTCTTTTTATATATCACTAAAAGATTTTAAGTATGGTTGAGAAAAATAACTTATCTATTTTAATTAGGATATTTAGTTATTCTATCTTAGCTTTAACTTTAGTTTTTTTAATAAATAATGTTTTAACAGTTTGGTTTGAATGGCCAGGAGTTAAAAAGCTTTTTGCTCATTATGAATTATTTGGATTTAAAAAATTAAATAAGCCTTTAGAGGGGCTTGCAATAAACTTATCATATACTCAATTACTATTTTATTTTGCTTCTTTTATAGTAGTTATATTTTTTGTTTTGAAGTCTATAAAACAAACATTGCAAACAGATTCTGAGATCTTAACAAAAATTACAGCCTACGTTGTAAGATCCTCTTTTTGGGCAGTATTAATTGTTGGAGTAGGAGATTTTTTAATCTCATTTATGGTTGTGGAAAAATTAGTTGAGCCAATCTTTGGAGAACAAGTTAAAATTAATTTAGTAAAACCTGCTTTTAGAATTACATATATTCACTTTCCTTTAATATTAGCCTCTTTTGTAATTGGTTATTTTACTAGATCTGTAGGGTTTATTTGGTTAGCAGTTTTAGTTGTCGGAAGTGAATTTTTAATAGTTCTTTCAAGATTCATATTTCAGTATGAACAGGCATTTCAGGGTGATCTTGTTCGTTTTTGGTATGCAGCCCTTTATTTATTTGCCAGTGCATATGCGTTAATTCATGAGGGTCATGTAAGAGTTGACGTTCTTTATACTGGTTTTAGTGAACGTAAAAAGGCATGGACCAATGCAATTGGATCTCTAATTTTAGGTATTCCTTTATGTTTAATAGTTATTTTTTTAGGCATGGGAGGTAAAGCCAGTATTATTAATGGTCCTGTAATTTCGTTTGAGATTACTCAACAAGGTTCAAATGGATTGTATCTACTTTATCTAATGGCAGTTTATTTAGCTGTATTTGCTGTAAGTATGTTAACTCAATTTACTAGCTACTTTATGAGTAGCAGTCATAAACTTTTAAAGAAATAGATAATGGAACATTTATTTTTAGCTTTACTTGTAATTATAATGATTGGCGCTTTAGCCTCTGGTTTCCCAGTAGCTTTTGCTCTACCTGGATCAGCAATAATTTCAATTGGGCTTGCAGCTTTTTTCGGTTATTTGTTTGCAGGAGATAATAGTGCTTATTTTGCTGTTGATGGCCCTAAAGAATGGTTAACCGCCGGTATTACCAACTTTAGGAGTAACTATTGGGATGTAGAAACCGATACCTTAATTGCAATTCCTTTATTTATTTTCATGGGGATCATGTTACAAAAATCAAAAATCGCAGAAGATCTTTTAGTTACAATGGGACAGTTATTTGGTCCGATCCCTGGAGGTCTAGGAATATCAGTAATTTTTGTTGGAGCATTACTTGCAGCGACAACGGGTATTGTTGGAGCAACAGTAATTGCAATGGGATTAATATCATTACCTACAATGCTTAATAATAAGTACGACAAAAGTCTAGCAAGTGGAATCGTTTGTTCTTCAGGAACACTTGGTCAAATTATACCGCCTTCAATTGTATTAATTATTATAGCTGATCAATTAGCTAGTGCAGCAGATGTTGCAAACACTATGCGTCAAACTGATTACAAAATTTTAACTGGTGAATTTAATATGCCTGGAGAATTTAGAGTAGGGTCTACTTCTGCTGGTGATATGTTTCTTGGAGCGTTACTACCTGGATTAGTATTAGTTGGCTTATATATGCTTTATGTATTTGTATATGCAAGATTAAATCCTAAGGCAGCTCCTCCCGTTCCATTTAGAGGAAATTTTGACTCAAAATTTTGGATTAAGGTTTTCATGGTAATTATTCCACCACTTGCATTAATTTTTGCGGTTCTAGGATCTATACTTTTAGGTATTGCAACTGTTAATCAAGCTGGATCTATTGGAGCAATAGGTGCAACTATGATGGCTGGCTATCGTTTACATAAAGGAAAAAAAGATGCTTATTATCCCATTATAATTGCAATTTTATCGGTTATTCCAATTTATATTTTATCAAAGAACTATAATTTAAATATCAAAGCTGTAGAAACTAGAGATCTTGCAGCAATCTTTATTGCAGGATTTTTTACAGTTACTTTTTTAATTGGGATAATTTGGAGTTTTTGGAGAGCATATAAAGTTGAAAATGTTTTGAGAGAAGTTGTTACTGAAACATGTGTAACTACTTCGATGGTATTTATAATTTTATTAGGTGCAGCAATGTTAACCTCTGGATTTAGAGCATTTGGTGGCGAAGAATTAGTAAGAGATTTCCTGCAAGATTTACCAGGAGGATTTTGGACACAGTTTATTGTTGTAATGGCAGTGATCTTTTTGTTAGGTTTCTTTCTTGATTTCATCGAAATAGCCGTAGTTGTAGTTCCTATCATAGCTCCAATATTGCTGGCTGAACCAGGAGCTAATGTTAGTGCAATATGGCTTGGTGTAATGATTGGGGTAAATTTACAAACCTCATTTCTAACCCCACCATTTGGATTTGCATTATTTTATTTAAAAGGAGTAGCTTCAAAACTTGTTACCACTTTAAATATCTGGAAGGGAGTTGTTCCATTTATTGTTTTACAATTAATTGGTCTAGGAATTGTTGGTTTTTACCCATCATTAGTAAATTATTTACCAGCTAGAACATATTTAACATCAAATGTTGCTCCACCACCAATGAATCCAAAGCTTCAACATTGTTTGCAGGAATACAAATTTGCAATTTACAACAATGAAGAACAAAGAATAACAAATGCAATAATAGATATGCAAAAATTAACTCCCACAAATCTTCCAATCGACAAATTAGATATTTTTGAGGAGCATTTTGATAATGCATTAGGAACTTTTGCTATAGTTAAAAAACTCCAAAAAACTGAGGAAGAGTATCAATTATTTACAAAAGATTATAGAGACCTACATTTCAGCGTAAGAAAAATTGAGAAAAAAATTAGAAAAATAGATGAGAAGATTAAAAAGACAAAAGCTGAAATCAGAAATTTAGATGATGATAATTTAACTGATAAAAATAAACTAGAATTAAAAATTGAGAACTACGAATTAGAAATTAAAGAACTTCAAAATAAAGTTCCTGAAACCTGGAAAGCTAAAAATGGAGACTTTGAAATATTACTCAAAGCTAAAAATACAAGAACAAAGAGATACAGAAAAAATGTTGATGAAGCTTATGAAGCTTTAGATCAAATAGTAATATTTATAAATGACAATGAAAAGTTAAAAGAACTTTCACCAGAAATAAAAGAATTAAAATATACTATAGACAATAAAAATTATGAAAATGCTATCTCAGTAATTGATGGACTTTTTGAAAAATTAGGAGAAATTTCTGGAACTGAAGAATTTGCAAATAAATTAGATGATCTAATATCAGTTATAGATAATGATGAGGTGGATGAGCAGAAATTAACTGAAATAATTTCTGAAACATTTGGTCTCTTTAATTTAGAAGTTTCATGGAGAAATGAGGCTAATGAAAATTTGTTACCTGAATTAATTAAATATAATGATGTTATTAAACATAACATTGGTCTAAGACTTCAAAACAGATTAACTAAAGATCAAGCTAAATTTGTTGCAAGGTGTAACTCAGTTCATAGAGATATATCTTTAAACTTTTAATTAATGGAAAACTATATCTTACAAAAAAAACAGGCTATTATTGTTTTTTTTGTATTTGCATTTGGTTATTTTTTATCATGTTTGTTACGTGCAATTACCGCAACACTTTCTCCAACATTAACCTTAGAATTTAATTTATCAGCAGCAGATTTAGGTTTGTTGGCTGGAGGTTATTTTTTAGGCTTTGCTTGTATGCAAATTCCTCTTGGATATTTACTAGATAAATATGGACCAAAAAAGATTGTCTCTTCTTTTTTACTAATTGCATTAGTTGGAACAGGATCATTTGCTTTAGCTGAAAGTTTTTCAGGATTATTAATTTCACGAATTCTAATTGGCATAGGAGTAAGTGCTTGTTTGATGGCTCCATTAACTGGTTACAGAATATGGTATGCAGAAAACCAACAGCAAAGAGCTAACTCGTGGATGTTAATGATTGCATCATTAGGGTTTTTATCATCCACACTGCCTGTACAACTTTTATTACCTAGTATTGGGTGGCGATGGATATTTGGTGGTATCACAATCTTAATTTTAATTAGTATTGTTTTGATGTTAGTTTTTATTCCAAAATGGAATTTGACTAGAGTCAATGAGTTAGAAGAACCAAGTAATACAGGAACTTTATCTGAAGTTTGGAAAAATAGATTTTTTATAAGTGTAATTCCAATGGGTTTGTTTAATTATGGGGGTTTAATGGCTATACAAACTTTATGGGCAGGCCCATGGATGATTAGAGTCGCTGGTTATACACCTCTTCAGAGCGCTACAGGATTATTTTGGATTAATGTTACTATGCTAGTTTCCTTTTTTTTGTGGGGTTATTTTTTACCGAAGATTTCAAGTATTGGTTTTAGTGCAACAAAAATTCTCAGATTGGGTTTACCAATTGGTTTTTCTGTTATGTTAACAATAATAATTTTAGGACCAAAAGCTGGTGCTTTTTATCTTACTCTATTTATTCTCAGTTCAATTTTTTTATCTGTCACACAGCCCGCTGTTGGCTTAGCTTTTTCAGGCTATTCTGCAGGTAAAGCACTAACTTCATTTAATTTATTAATATTTGCAGGTACGTTCATAATGCAATGGTTAATGGGTTTTGTAATAGATATTGTTAAAAGTATGGGTCATACAGAAATATTTGCGTTTAAATCAGCTTTTTCAGTTTTTTTAATCTTAAGTATTATTTCTTATATATTTTTTTTAATATTAAATAAAAAAAAATATGAAAATAAAACGTAGGAATTTATTTTTGGAAATTATTCTCGCTATTTTAGTAATATATTTATTTTTATTGGCTTATCTTTTTATATTCCAAAGAAACCTCATGTATCATCCTCAAGAGAATAATTATTCAGGTGACAAGATAGAGGTAGAAATAGAGAAAGTTAGAATTCAAACTACAGATAATATTAGCCTTTTAGGATGGTTTCATAAAAAAGATTTGAAAAAATTTAAAACTATTGTTTATTTTCATGGGAATGCAGGAAGTCTTGAAAACAGAATTCATAAATTAAATCATTTTAAAAATATAGATGTGAATTTTTTGATTATTGCTTGGAGAGGATTTAGTGGAAATTTAGGAAAACCATCTGAAAATGCTTTATACGAGGATGGACAAAGTGCAATTAACTGGCTCAAAAATCAAGGTTTAAGTGATAATGATTTAATTATTTATGGTGAATCGCTTGGCACAGGAATTGCAACAGAGATTTCCCAAAATAAAAAATATGCTGGATTAATTTTAGAAACACCTTTCACTTCAATGGTTGCAGCAGCTAAGAGTTTTTATCCATACATTCCCGTCTCTTTAATATTGAAAGACAAATATAAAAATGATGAAAAAATAAAAAATATCAATATTCCAGTTTTAGTCATGCATGGTGAAAAAGATCAAATAGTTCCATTTTCAATGGGAAAGAAGATATTTGATTTAGCAAATAATCCAAAGTCTTCTTATTTTACTAAACATGACGATCATATGATGGAATTTGACAATAATATGGTTTTTCAACTTGGTTCATTTATAAAAAGTTTAAATTAAGCCACAATCAAAACAATTTTATTCCAAAAATTTTAATTAATTTCTAATCATGAAGAAATTATTTACTTGTATTTTTTTTATTTTTCTTATTTCAGGATCTTCTTTTTCCAAAGAAAACTTATCTTCAATTGAAAATTTATTTTTTATTGATCAGATGAACTCACATGATGAAAATTTTGCTTTGTATTTTAAACCAAGAAAAAAGGCCATATTAGCAAAAGGTGAAGATAGTAACTACATAAATGACTTTCCAAAAGATCTTTATATTTACGATTACAAAACACAAATATCTTCACCACTGATATCCTATGATTGGTTTCCAAGGAAAGCAAAAAATTTCTTAAAGGAATATAATTTTCCAGTCTTTCCAGATGATTTTGCTTATTATTTATTAATGGATAACAAAACATTAGTCATGATAAGTGCTGTCAAAAGTTTAAGAATAAATTTTAAATATGATATTGTTGAAAAAAAATTAGATTTATATCCAACTAATGGAAAATTTGATTTTATAATTTCCTCTATTGCAAAGGATTGTGGACACTACAGATTTAAGGATAATTATAGTTGTAGTTTCTATAAACCTTTAATATCAAGTACTTTAATTAATTAATTTGTGTAAACGCATCAGCAAATTTTTCAGCCTCAAAAATTTGCAGGTCATCTTCCTTTTCTCCTAAACCAAGTGCAATTATTGGGATTTTATACTTTTTAGCTACAGCTAGAAGTATTCCCCCTTTAGCCGTTCCATCCAATTTTGTCATTACTAAGCCTGTAATTGGAATAATTTTATTAAATTCTTCAACTTGATTTATAACGTTTTGACCTGAAGTTGCATCCAAAACTAAAATTACATCATGAGGTGCACTTTCATCTATTTTTTTGGTCACGTTTGCGATTTTTTTGTATTCTTCCATTAAGTTTTTTTTATTTTGTAATCTTCCAGCAGTATCAATTAAAACTTGATTAAAATTATTTGATAAAGAAGTTTCTATTGCCTTGTAGGCTACAGATGCAGGATCGGAACCTTGTGAAGATTTTGTAATTTCAACATCAATTTTTTTTGCCCAATTTTCTAATTGCTCTATGGCAGCAGCTCTAAATGTATCTGATGCAGCCAACATAACTTTATTTCCATTTTCTTTTAATATTTTACTAATTTTTCCAATGGTTGTTGTTTTACCAACACCGTTAACTCCAGAAACTAAAATAGCATTAAGTTTTTCTTTATTTTTAAAAAATTCACTATTCTCTAGAGGTTTCATTACTGAGATGATGTAGTCTTTAAGAATATTATTTATCTCAACAGTTAAATCTTTGTTTGGATCTATTTTTGTTTTTGAGATTATTTCTCTAATTTCCGAGGCAGAAGCTACGCCAACATCTGATTGAATTAAATAATCTTCAATTCTGTCCAAGGTTTTGTCATCAATTTCTTTTTTGACAACTATATCTCTTAAGCCTGATGTAAAAGCTGAAGCACTTTTTTTAAATCCTGATTTAAATTTTTCAAAAATTCCCATTAAATTTCTATATTAATTTCTTTTATATCAGAAACAGGACCTTTCATGTGGATACTCTTTTTTTCATCAATAGATATCGTCAATCTTCCGGTAGAAAACTCAATGTCAACTTTATTACTTACAAGTCCTTCTTGGTTAGCAGCATAGGCTGTAGCACAAGCTGCGGTCCCACATGCTTTTGTCAAACCAGCTCCTCTTTCCCAGACTTTAACTTTTATTAATTCTTTGTTTACTATTGTTGCTATTGTAACGTTACACTTTTCTGGAAACAGTTTGTGGTTTTCTATTTCTGGACCAATTTTTTCTATTTCAAATTGTTCATTATCTTCCACAAAAAAAATTATATGAGGGTTTCCCACATTAACAGTTGTTCCTCCAAAAAATTCATTATTATTTGAGTCAACAATTTTTATATTTAAGTTTTTCGTATCTAATTCTTCAGATAATGGAATTTCATTCCATTTAGTTCTACCCAAGCCAATTTCTGTAGACACTAATTTTTCTCCTAATATATGAGATTTTAAATGGCCAGATAAAGTCGTTAATGTAATAGTGTTTTTATTTTTCTCTTTTCCCAATAGTTCAGCCACACACCTTGTGCCATTTCCACAAGCACCAGAAACACCGCCATCAGAGTTAAAAAATTCTATAGAGGCATCGTAATTTTGGTCTTTATTAATAAATATAAGTTGATCGCACCCTATATAGTTTCTGTCACAAATTTTAATTATTTGATCTTTAGTAAGATTTGTAACTTTTTCTCTATTATCAATAATTACAAAATCATTGCCTAAACCATCCATTTTAAATGCTTTAATATTCATAATTAGATATTTAACTTATTTATTGACTTTTTGAACCTCTATTATAGGTTGTTGCCGTTTCCGCAAAAACATTAACTTTGCGGTGTCTTTGGAAACAAAGAGATCGACACTAGTCAGCGAGAGTTCGCCCACTAGTGCGTTACTGCTATGCGTAACAAAAAAATATATGTTTGAAAATTTAACAAATAAATTTGAAGAAATTTTTTCTTCTTTAAAAAAAGCACCTTCTCTAAATGAAGCTCAAGTAGATGAGGGTTTGAGAAGTATTAGGCAAGCATTGCTTGAGGCAGATGTTTCTTTAGATGTTGCGAAAGAATTTATTGAAAAAGTAAAACCTAAAGCCTTAGGACAAGAAATCATAAGATCAACTTCGCCTGGAGATATGGTTGTTAAAATAGTCTACGACGAGTTAGTAAATTTACTAGGTTCAAGCAATGCAGACATAAATTTAAATGCTGTACCGCCAGTTCCTATGATGATGGTTGGTTTGCAGGGTTCAGGTAAAACAACTTCGACTGCAAAATTAGCTAAATATTTAGAAGATAATAAAAAGAAAAAAGTTATGATGGTCAGTTTGGACATTTATAGGCCAGCAGCACAAGAACAGCTTAGATCTTTAGGTGAACAGAATAATATTTTGACACTTCCTATTATTGAAGGCCAGCAACCAACTGATATTTGCCAAAGAGCTATGAGTGCAGCAAATTTAAATGGAGCAGATATAATTTTATTTGATACAGCTGGAAGAACTCAAATTGATTTACAAATGATGAGCGAAATTAAACAAATTGATAGTATAATTAATCCAGCAGAAACTTTTCTGGTAGCAGATTCTCTTACAGGTCAAGTTGCAGCTTCGGTTGCAAAAGAGTTTAAAAATACAGTTAACTTGTCAGGAATAATATTAACTAGAGCCGATGGTGATGCCAGAGGTGGAGCTGCCGTTAGTATGAAATATGTATCAAATGTTCCAATAAAATTTTTGGGTATAGGTGAAAAAATAGAAAATTTTGAGGTATTTCATCCAGATAGAATAGCAAATAGAATTTTAGGAATGGGAGATATCGTATCTCTTGTAGAAAAGGCTGCTCAAGATTTAGGTGAAGAGAATATTAAAAAAGCTGAAGAGAATTTAAAAAAAGGTCAATTCTCTATGGAGGATTACCTTTCACAATTAAGACAAATGAAAAAAATGGGAGGCATTGAGGGGATTATGTCATTTATGCCTGGAGTATCAAAAATTAAATCTCAAATGGACTCAGCTGGTATTGATGAGAGTATTATTTCAAAAAACGAAGCTATAATTTTATCAATGACAAAAAAAGAAAGAGAGAATCCAAAAGTAATTGATGGTTCAAGAAAAAAAAGAATTGCTAATGGCTCTGGTACAGATCCAGCCACTATCAATAAATTGCTTAAGCAATTTAAAATGATGTCTGAAATGATGAAAAAGATGTCAAAAGGAAATCTGAAAGGTATGTCTGATCAAGGGATACCACCAGAGCTATTTAATAAACTAAAATAATAAAATAAGGAGAACAAATGTTAAAACTAAGATTATCAAGGGGAGGCACTAAAAAGAGACCAGTTTACAAAGTTGTTGTAGCTGACAGTCGTTTCCCAAGAGATGGAAGATTTATAGAAAAGGTTGGTTTTTTTAACCCACTACTTCCTAAAGATAAAAAAGAAAGAGTAGGTCTTGAAGCTGAAAGAATCAAATATTGGTTAGGTCAAGGTGCTAAACCAACAACAAGAGTTGCAAGAATTTTAGGTGAAAATGATTTAATCCCCATGCCTACAAATGGAAATAATCCAAATAAAGCGGTTCCTAAAAAGGAAAGAAATAAAAAAGAAGAAGAAGCTCCTAAAGCAGACGCAGCACCAGCAGCAGAAGCTCCAAAAGAAGAAGCTCCTAAAGCAGACGGAGCACCAGCTGAGGAGAAAAAATAAACTAAGGAAAATTTATGTGGCAAGCTCAAGTGTTTACACTTTATCCAGATGTTTTTCCTGGTCCTTTGTCTAAAGGACTATATGGAAAAGCAATGTCTAAAAACATTTGGAATTTAAAAGTAGTAAACATTAGAGATGCTGCTGAGGATAAACACAAAACAGTAGATGATACTCCTTACGGCGGTGGCTCTGGTATGTTAATGAAACCTGATGTGTTAGCAAAATCATTAGACCAAAATAAAAATGAAGGAGAAAAAGTATTATATTTATCTCCTAGAGGAAAAAAATTTGATCAAAATTATGCTAAAGAATTATCAAAGGAAAAATCGATTTCGATAATTTGTGGACACTTCGAAGGAGTTGATGAAAGAGTGTTAAGCACTAGAAACATAGAAGAGGTTAGTATTGGAGATTTTATTTTATCAGGAGGAGAGTCAGCAGCATTTGTGGTTATTGATAGTATTTTGAGACTTTTACCTGGTGTTCTGGGAAATGAGAATTCTACGATAAACGAAAGTTTTGAAAATGGATTATTAGAGTATCCGCAGTTCACAAAACCTCAAATTTGGGAGGAAAAAGCAGTTCCAGAAGTGCTTTTGTCAGGAGATCATAGCAAAATTAAACACTGGCGTTTATCTCAATCTGAGGCTATAACACGCGTCCGAAGACCAGATTTATGGGAAAAATATAAGAAGAATTAATTTGATAAATATAACTATGAAAACAATTGAAGAGATAAATCAACATAACGTTAAAAAAATACTTTCAGAAAAAAAAATACCTGAATTTTATCCTGGAGATGTAGTTAAAGTAGGTGTTAGAATTACCGAGGGAAAAAAAGAGAGAATTCAATATTTTGAAGGTGTTTGCATTGCAAAAAAAAGCAGAGATTTAAACTCGTCTTTCACAGTTAGAAAAATTTCTTTTGGTGAAGGTGTAGAAAGAACGTTTCCACTTTATGGAACTCTTATTGACTCAATTAAAGTTATTAGATCAGGGAAAGTAAGAAGAGCAAAATTATACTATTTAAGAGATAGAACAGGTAAATCAGCAAGGATTGCAGAAAAAATTAGAAAAAAAATTGGTATTGATGTTGATGTAAAACCTGAAACAGTTACTGAAGAAAATGTAGCACCACCGATAGAAGCTCCAAAAGAAGAAACTACTAAAGCAGAAGCAGCGCCAGCAGCAGAAGCTCCAAAGGAAGAAGCGCCTAAAACAGAGGAAGCTACAACTGAACAATCAACAGAAAGTACTTCAGAAAAAAAATAATTTTTTTTTCAATGTCTACTACCCTTTACGATAAAATTTGGAACGAACATCTTGTTGATCAACAAGAGGATGGCACAGCTTTATTGTTTGTCGATAGACACTTAATTCATGAAGTTACTAGCCCACAAGCTTTTGAAGGTTTAAGAAATTCAAATAGAAAAGTTCGTCATCCTAATTTAACTCTAGCTGTTGCTGATCATAATGTTCCGACAACAGATAGAACTAAAGGGATATCAGATCAGGAATCGAAAATACAAGTTGATACATTAGAATCAAATTGTAAGGAATTTGGGGTACAGCTTTTTGGTATGGATGATAAACGACAAGGAATTGTTCATATTATTGGACCAGAACAAGGCTTTACTCAACCAGGAACAGTTATTGTATGCGGAGACAGTCATACTGCAACACATGGAGCTTTTGGTTCTTTAGCTTTTGGTATTGGAACATCTGAAGTTGAACATGTTCTAGCAACGCAAACACTTGTTCAAAAAAAAGCAAAAAATTTTAGAATTAATGTTAACGGAACACTTCCATTAGGAGTAACATCTAAAGATGTAATACTTCAAATAATTGGAAAGATTGGTACTGCAGGTGGAACAGGTTGTGTAGTTGAATATGCTGGAGATTTAATAAGATCTCTAAGTGTTGAACAGAGAATGACTATTTGCAATATGACTATTGAGGGTGGCGCAAGAGCTGGATTAATTGCTCCAGATGAAAAAATATTTGAATATTTAAAAGGAAAACCCATGTCTCCAAAATTAGAAAATTGGGAAAAGGCACTGGAATACTGGAAAAGTTTAAAAACAGATGCTGATGCAAGTTTTGACAAAGAAATAAATCTTAACGCAAATGAGATTTTACCGATGATTACCTGGGGGACATCACCTCAAGACGTAATTACAATTGATGGAAAAGTACCAAATCCTCATAATGAAAAAGATGAAGATAAAAAAAACTCAATTGAAAGAGCACTAAAATACATGGGATTAACTCCTGATATGGCAGCGACTGATATTAAAATAGATAAAGTATTTATCGGAAGCTGTACAAATGGAAGAATTGAAGATTTGAGAGAAGCTGCCAAAATCTTAAAGGACAAAAAAATATCATCACATGTAGATGCCATTGTAGTTCCTGGTTCAGGATTAGTTAAAGAACAAGCAGAGCAAGAAGGTTTAGATAAAATATTTGTAAATTCAGGATTTGAATGGAGAGAGCCAGGTTGTTCTATGTGTTTAGCAATGAATGCAGATAAATTAAAACCAGAGGAAAGATGTGCATCTACTTCAAACAGAAACTTTGAAGGAAGACAAGGAAGAGGTGGTAGAACACATCTAGTAAGTCCTGGAATGGCGGCTGCAGCTGCAATCTCTGGTAATTTAGATGATGTTAGAAAGTATCAAAATTAAATGCAAAAATTTAATACACTAAAAAGTATTCCAGCTTATTTACCAATTGTAAATA
>QCHC01000008.1 GCA_003279765.1 Pelagibacteraceae bacterium AG-390-M19
AACTTCTTCAACTAGTTTTGTTCTATATTTTATAAGAGATAATAGTTTATTGTCTAATTTATCTAGCTTAACTCTTATTAAATCTAGTTTTTTTTTATTATTTGGCGACATTTAATTTATTGGAATACTTAATAATTATTATATTTATCTGAGCATGTACAGCGAGAATAATCATTTAAATAATCAACTTAAATTGTGGATGCTATCACTTTTGGTTTTGGTATCTTTAATAATATTAGTTGGAGGTTTAACAAGATTAACTGACTCTGGTCTATCAATTACCACTTGGGAATTATTTGTTGGTTTTTTTCCACCTTTTTCAAATGAAAAATGGTTAGAGTACTTTAGTTTGTATAAAACAATTCCTGAATACAGCCAACAAAACTACAATATGACTTTAGATGAATTTAAAGTAATATTTTGGTGGGAGTGGGGACACAGACAATTGGGGAGAATAATTGGTTTAGCAGTTTTTCTTCCAATGATTTATTTTTCAATTAAACAAGGAATTTGGATTATTAAAAAATATGGACTTATTTTTTTATTAGTTTGTTTTCAAGGATTTTTGGGTTGGTACATGGTATCAAGTGGATTAGTTGAAAGAATTGATGTTAGTCATTATAGACTAGCAATACATTTGGTTACAGCTTTTATAATTTTATCAATAGTATACTGGCAGTTTTTAAAATTAACCTCTTCTGCAAATCAAATAATTTCTAATGATCTTTTTATTGTGAAAATATTTTTATTTTTATTGTTTTTACAACTAATTATAGGTGCTTTTGTATCTGGTATGGATGCTGGTAAAATTTATAACACTTGGCCATTGATGGGTGTTAATTATTTTCCTGATGATAGTAGTTTTAAAGATTTTTTAAATTTAAAAGTTTTTGATAATCCATCGATTGTTCAATTTATTCATAGAAATTTAGCATACTTAATTGTTGTATTTTATGCCTTAATTCTCTTGAAGGTAATTAATTCTGGAAACAAAAAATTATACAAACCTATTACCTTAATTGGTTTAACTTTGGTATTTCAAATTTTTCTTGGTGTGATAACTATTTTATCTGGAGTAAAAATGTTATTTGCATCTTTACACCAGATAAATTCTATTTTGATAATACTTTCAACTTTGTATTTTATATTTATTTCTCAATATAAAAGAGAGATTAATTAGTTTCTATTTGTAGACATATAAATAAAATTAACTAACCGCTTTTAAATTACCTTTTGATGATTTGTCTAAAGCTTGATCTAAATCGTCAATGATATCATCAATATGTTCTAAACCAATACAAAGTCTAACATAACCAGGAGTTACACCAGAGGCTGCTAATTCATCCTCATTTAATTGACTATGTGTAGTTGTTGCAGGATGAATTGCCAAACTTCTAGCATCACCTATATTTGCAACGTGGTAGAACATTTTTAAAGCTTCAATGAACTTTTTACCAGCTTCAATACCACCAGCTAATTCAATACCAACCAAAGCACCATTACCATTTTTTAGATATTTTTTTGCTCGACTTGATATATCTTCACTATGTTCAGTAGCATATATTACTCTCTCAACAGCTTTATGATTTTTTAAGTAATGAACTACTTTTGCAGCATTATTGCAATGTTGTTTCATTCTTAAAGCAACTGTTTCAAGCCCTTGTATAACACCAAATGCATTATCTGGAGAAAGTGCTGATCCCAAATCTCTTAACAAGGTTACTCTTGCCCTTACTGCAAAAGCAACATTTGCTCCTGTTAATTCAGGTACAGCTTTACCCCATACAACTCCTCCATAACTTGCATCAGGTTCATTAAATAGTGGTTGTCTTTTTGGATCTGCTGTCCAATCAAAATTACCACCATCGATTAGTGCACCTCCAACTACTGTTCCATGACCTGCTATATATTTTGTTAAAGAATAAACAACTACAGCAGCACCATGTTCAATTGGTTTACAAATTACTGGTGCAGCAGTGTTATCTAAAATTAAAGGAATGTTATATTTTCTACCTATATCTGACACTTCTTTAATTGGAAAAACTCTTAAATATGGATTTGGTAAAGTCTCTCCATAAAAAGCTCTAGTTTTATCATCTACAGCTTTTTCAAAGTTTTTTGGATCAGAAGGATCTGCATATCTTACTTCTATACCAAGCTTACTTAAAGTATGTGTAAACAAAGAAACTGTTCCACCGTAAAGATCTGTAGAACTAACAATATTGTCTCCAGCTTGTGCAACGTTTAATATTGCAAAAGTAGACGCAGTTTGGCCAGATGCTACAGTTAAACTTGCAAGACCACCTTCAAGAGCAGCGATTCTTTTTTCTAACACATCATTTGTTGGATTCATTATTCGTGTATAGATATTTCCAAACTCTTTTAACGCAAATAAATTAGCTGCATGCTCAGTGTTATTAAATTGATAGGAGGTAGTTCTATAAATAGGAACTGCTACTGAATTTGTAGCTGGATCACTTCTGTAATCTCCACCATGTATCGCAATAGTTTCTGGGTTATTTCTTTTTGTACTCATTATTTACTCCTTTTTTAGTGCTTTTACTTTATGCAAGGCGCACAATACAGTTCAAATGCCTACCGATTTAAAATTTAATGATAATTCCATTTTAGCAGTTTTATGCCCGCAATAGGATCAAATCGGCATATATTTTTTAGCATATTAGTTATGTTTTACAAGCTAAATATAAAATTGACTTTGAATAATTTAATAGTATTAATCCTCGCACAATGACAAAATTCACAAAAAAAGATCAAGTTACATCATCTTGGTATGAGATAGACGCAAAAAATGCAGTTGTTGGAAGATTAGCGACTGTTGTATCTAATATAATTAGAGGTAAAAATAAGACTACTTATACACCTCACATGGATGATGGTGATTTTGTTGTAGTAAAAAATATCGAACAAGCAAAATTTACTGGTAAGAAGTTTCAAAATAAAAAGTATTATAGACATACAGGGCACCCTGGTGGAATTAAAGTTACCACTCCAGAAAAACTTCATGAAAAAAAACCTGGAGAAACTTTGAAGCTAGCAGTTAAAAGAATGTTGCCAGGTGGAGTTTTAGGTAGAAAACAATTAACAAAATTAAAAATTTACTCTGGAAGTGAGCACCCTCATGCTGCACAAAATCCAAAAGTTATAGAGTTAGACAAACTAAATAATAAAAATATAGCAAGAAATTAATATGGAAAACGTACAACCAAATACAAAAATTCCTAAACTAAAGTTAGATTTCAAAGATAGTAAATACGCAACTGGTAGAAGAAAAACTTCAATAGCAAAAGTTTGGTTAAAAAAAGGTTCAGGTAAAATTTATGTAAATGGTAAATTATATAATGAATATTTTGCTGACGAAATTCATAAAATGCAAATTACAAGACCTTTTGAAATTATAAATCAAGCTACTGATTACGATGTAAGATGTAGCGTAAAAGGTGGTGGACCCACAGGTCAAGCTGGAGCAATGGTTCATGGTATTTCTAAAGCTTTAGTTCTTTTTGACGAAAATTTAAAAACAACATTGAAAACTGAGAAACTTACAACCAGAGACTCGAGAGCTGTTGAGAGAAAAAAACCTGGTAGAAGAAAAGCTAGAAGAAGCTTTCAGTTTTCTAAAAGATAATTTTTTTTTCAATTTAAACTGTTATAATAAAAAATGCCTAAGCTTAATGCATTAGTTGCTGGATCTACTGGATATATTGGTGTTCAATTAATAAAGCTATTAATTAAACATAAATATATTAATATTAAATATTTATGTGGAAATTCATCTGTTGGTAAAAAAATTTCTTATTATGATAAATCTTTATCAAAAAAAAAATTACCAAAAATTGTTAAATTTAATCAAAAATTGTTAAATGGTGTTGATGTTGTTTTCACAGCTTTACCTAATGGTGAAGCCCAAGATATATCAAAAAAACTTAATGATAATATTACTCTAATTGATTTAGCAGCAGATTTTAGATTAGAAAAAGTTAATGATTATTTAAAATGGTATAAACAAAAACATCGAGCTCCAAAATTACAGAAGAAAAGCATTTATTGTTTACCTGAAATAAATCGTGATGAATTAAAAAATCACAATATAATTTCATGTCCAGGATGTTATCCAACCTCAATATTATTACCTCTGGTTCCGCTGTTTAAAAAAAAATTAGTTAAATTAGATAATATAATTATTGATTCAAAATCTGGTTATTCTGGTGCCGGTAGAGGAGTTCATAAAAAATATAAAAATAAGAATTTATACGAGTCTTTAAGTGCTTATGGTGTTGGTTTTCATAGACATAATTCTGAAATACATCAATTTTTAAGAAAATTTACTAATAAAAATTTTCAATTTAGTTTTACACCACATTTATCTCCTATGTTTAGAGGTATATTAAGTACTATTTATTTAGATTTAGAGAAAAATGTTAATCAATCAAAAATCATCAAAACGCTTGAGAAGTCTTACGAGAGAGAAAATTTTGTTAAAATATTAGACTCTGATAAAATCTTAAGCACAAATGATGTTATTAATACAAACAATTGCTTTATAACCGTGTGTAAATCAAAATTTAAAAATAAAATAATCATTATTACAGCAATAGATAATTTAATTAAAGGTGGAGCAGGTCAGGCTGTTCAAAATTTAAATAATAAATTTAATTTTCCTGAAACAACTGCTTTAAGATGAGATATTTGTTAATTATTTTTTTATTTTTTTTAAATAATTGCTCTTTAAATGAAGATTCCCAATATTGGACAGAACATCCTGCTGAAAATAAAAAAAATCAAAAAAAAATAAATGAAATACTTAAAAAGTCTGACGATATAACAAAAATGACATTAGAAGAATATGAGATTTATATAGATGACTATACTAAAAAAAGTAAATATCCAGATATAAGCAAATGAATAAAATAGTAAATATTGCAGTTGTTGGACTTGGTCAAGTTGGTAATTATTTATTTAATGAGCTGATTATTAAGAAGAAGGATATTGAACTTAAAACAGGTAAAAGAGTTAACATAGTAGCTATTTCTGCAAAAAATATAAATAAAAAAAGAAAATATAAAATTAATAAAAAAATTTTTTACAAAAACCCTTTTGAAATTTTTAAAAAAGAAAAAGTTGATATATTATTTGAAGTAATTGGACAATCTGATGGGGTTTCTAAAAAATTAGTTGAAACCGCATTAAAAAATAAAATTCATGTAATTACTCCAAACAAAGCATTAATTTCAAAACATGGAAACAATTTAGCAAAACTAGCTGAAAAAAATAATGTTAATTTAGAATTCGAGGCTTCTGTTGCCGGTGGTATACCGATACTTAGATCTATTAAAGAAGGATTAGCAACTAACAAATTGTCTAAAGTTTATGGAATTTTAAATGGTACATCAAATTATATATTATCTGAGATGGAGAATTCAGAACTAAATTTTTCTGATGTTTTGAAAAAAGCTCAACTTCTTGGATATGCTGAACCTGGAAATCCAAAATTAGATTTAAATGGTTTTGATGCTTTTGCAAAAGTGAGAATTTTGTCTGCTTTAGCTTTTAATAGCAAAATATCAAATAAAAAATGTTTAATGGAAGGAATAGAAAAGATTGATTTAAAAGATATTAAAATTGCAAATCAATTAGATTTAAGAATTAAATTATTAGGTATCTCTGAACTTAAAAACAATCAACTTTTTGAAACTGTTCATCCATGTCTTGTAAGTAAAAAATCATATATCGGTAATGTAAATGGAGTTATGAATGCAGTGATCCTTAATGGCAAGCCTGTGGGTGAAAGTGTATTGCAAGGGGAGGGTGCTGGACCAGGTCCTACTTCTTCATCATTATTATCTGACTTATTATCTATTTTAAGAGGAAACATTAAAAAACCATTTGGTGTAAGTGTAAATAAATTAAAAATTTTGAAAACTTATAACGTTAACAATTATGTTAATTCTTTATATTTAAGATTTGAAGTTAAAGATAGACCTGGTGTTTTATCTCATATAACTAATCGTTTAGCAAAATATAAAATTTCTGTAAAAAGATTAATTCAAACTCCTGATAAAAAAAATAATAAAGCTACAATAGTAATAGTTACTCACAAAACTACAGAATCAAATTGTAAAAGCTGTTTATCTATATTTAAAAAAAATAAGAATATCTTAAAATCACCTACGTTAATTAGATTGCTTGATTAATGGAAATCTATTTAAAACTTTTTGAAGTTTTATTTCCAGTATTCCTAATAGTAGGTCTTGGATATCATTTAGGAAAAAAAAATCCAAATTTCGATACATCATTTATAACAACATATGCTGGTAATTTTGGAACACCGGCATTAGTAATTTTTGCAATTACAGCAGGTGGAGTAACTTTTGAGTTATTTAGTGAATATTTTGGTTACGCAATTATCTTATTAACATTATTTGGTATTGTAGGTTTAATTTTTCTTGTAATTATGAGGAAGGATTATATCCGTGAACTACCAACATTTATTTTACCAAATACTGGAAATATGGGTATCCCAATATGTTTATTTGCTTATGGAGAACTAGGTATGGGTATAGCAGCAGCAATATCATCCTTAATTGTTTTGCTCCATTTTACTTTAAATATTTTTTTAGCAAAACGAGCTTTTGATTTTAAAACAATATTAAAAAGTCCATCATTTTATGCAATTTTAATAACTGTGTTGTTTTTGTATTTTGAAATTCCATTTCCTCAATTTGTATTAAACACAGTAATGCTTTTAGCTTATGGAATGATTGTAATGATCCTTATGTCATTAGGTGTAGCTCTTACACAAATGAAAGTATTTTCTTTTAAAGACGCATTAATAACCTCTTTTGGAAGAGTAATATTAGGTCCCATTATAGGATTTGCTATCATTAAATTTTTTAATTTATCAGGTATTCCTGCGGGTGTTTTGTTAATACAATCTTGCATGCCAAGTGCAATCTTATGCTATTTGATTGCTCACATGTATTCCCCAAAAGAAATTGTGGATAATATATCTAGTACAATTGTAGTATCTACAATAATGTCTTTATTCACTATTCCAATTACATTATTCTTTGCTTTAAAATACTTCTATTAAGATATATCTTTCCTTTGTGAAGGCTATAATTTTAAATGCATCTGCTTGGATGATTGTTCCTGTAATGGATGCTTTTGCCAAATATTTAAGCTCATCTATGGACGTTTTGCAAATAACGTGGGCTAGATACTTTTTTACAGTGGTCTTTACTTTATCCTTGATGCTAATCTTTTATAGACAATCATTAGTTTGGACAAAAAAACCAGCCCTTCAATTAATTAGAGGATTAATTTTTGTTTTTTCTACTTATTTATTCTTTTATGCAATATCGGAAATTTCACTTCCTAAAGCCTTAACCTTGGCTTTTGTCGCTCCAATTTGTGTTACAGCTTTATCTCCTTTTTTTTTAAATGAGAAAGTAGGTGTGAAGAGATGGACCGCTGTATCATTAGGGTTCATTGGAACTTTGATTGTAATTAGGCCTGGCTTTATTGAGCTTAATCTAGCTACTATGGCTGCATTAGGTAATGGAATTTGCTATGGTTTTTATCTTATAATCACTAGAAAACTAAGCACTTCTGATAACCCACTCTTAACACTTTTACTTTCAGGTTTAATAGGAACCATTATAATTAGTCTATTTATGCCTTCGGTTTGGGTTGATCCTACGTCAAATCAATGGATTTTAATGGCATTAATAGGCCTTATAGCCTCTGTGGCGCATCTTTTCCTCATATTATCACTTAAATATGCTGATGCCTCTAAATTAGCTCCTTTGGGCTATACTGAGATCATTACAAATATACTTATTAGCTATTATTTCTTTCATGAATTACCTGACAATTGGACGTATTTAGGTTTATTTATTATTATACTTAGTGGTTTATATATATCTAGACGAGAATATATACTTACTAGACCTAAATATTAGTAATTAAATATTTACTATTATATAATCTATTACATTAATATAATACAATATACTATTGTAATTATTATATTTTTTAATATATATAATTTAAAAATAATTTAGAATAGATTTAATAAAATACTTAATATGATTAGAATTAATAAGATAATTTGAATATTAACAGAAGAAAAAAGACAAATAAGACAAGTAAAAAACAGAGAATTAACGGTAAGCATTAGAAGTGTTTAATAGCAATGGTTTTTAAAGGTTTAGATTTACATTATTGAAATAAATATAAAGATAGGAGAGTAGGGTTTCAGAAAATCCTTTAAAATTGATAAAATTATGTACATTAAATTAACTATGATATCATTGAAAACTAGAGCAATGCAGTTATAGAATATATGTTTTAATCGGCCATAGAGGTGCTTTATTTTGTTATATGTCGATATATAGTACAACTTGAAGGGTGCATAGCACTGTTTATGCTAAAATATGCTCAAAAATTGAAAAATTGTTGATTTTGCTGGTTTTTTGACCATAAAATAGGCTCAAAATACCTCTAAATATCAACTTTTTCAGATCTCAATAATTTCAGCTTTGTCTTAATTCCACCCTTACCCGAGTATCCACCAAGGCCACCATCAGACCGAATTACTCGATGACATGGTATTTTAGGTGCATATCGGTTTTTTCCACACGCATTAGCTACAGCACGGGCTGATTTAGGGCTTTTTATAGCAATAGCTACCTCTTTATAGGTTTTTACAGTACCTTTTGGTATAGTTTTGAGATATTTCCAAACTTTTTGCTGAAATTTTGTTCCCTTCAATTTCATATTATAAACCATCTAAAACCTTCATACATTGCTATTCCATAAATTGAATGTCTTATTAGAAATATACAAGATGTTTTTAATGGTTTTTCTGTTTTTTTTGCAAAAATACCTTGTCCTGTAAAAGGTAAAAATATTAACAGTGGAGCCAAAGTTGTTATTGCTCCAAAAATAAGCCCTGAAAAATAAGACATTTTAATTCCAATATAAATAAATAAAATATAGTAAATAACTGCCCAAGATATTGATATAAAATAATGAAAAAGCCATCCAAGTAATACCTCGTATTTAAATTCAGGTTTTTCAATAATTGTTGGGTTAAAAAAAGTACCATTTTTAATCATATAATAGGTCCATCTACCTACAATGCCCCAAGAGGGTTCTGGAATACCTATTTTTTTTAATAAATAACCCAAAATATCTAAAATGATGCAAGAAAATATCCCTGCAACCAAAATGCTTAAAATATAAATCAATATTAACTCAATAAAAATTTAAAATAATAAAACAAACAATAAAAAAAACAGCTAAAATAGTCAAATAAATCGTTTCTAGAGTTTTTCCAGTTTTTTTGTACTGAATAAAGCTTAATATTATAAAACCAATTGAAGTTATTAGAAAATATATTGGTTCAATTACTCCATCTATGCCCATATTTAGTTTTTATTGCATACTTATTGTGATCACAATGTCGTTAATTGTCCTTTAAAATAATAAATTATTTTATTTGACATATTAAAACTCTTGATATATTACTAATGATAATTAATTGTTATCAATAGTAATTATATGGGTGAACTAACTACAGATCTAAAAATCCTTCATGAAGCAACATTAAATAATCTTAAAAGTTCTAAAGCAAATAATACTTTAAGAGCTTATAAATCTGACTTTAAAGATTTTGCAGCTTTCTGTACTAAGCATGCATTACACTCTTTACCTACAGAACCAAAAATTGTGTCCTTATACATAACTTATCTATCTAAAAACTCAAAAATAAGCACATTAAGACGAAGATTGGTATCAATTAGTATGGTCCACAAGTTAAAAGGGCATTATCTAGATACTAAACATCCAATTATAGTTGAAAATTTATTGGGAATAAGAAGGGTCAAAGGCAGTTTTCAGAAAGGTAAAAAACCTATATTAATCAATCATTTAAAATTAATTATTAATGTGATAAATGAAAAAAAAACTGAAGAAATAAAAAAACTGAGAGACAAATCAATAATCTTAATTGGCTTTGGAGGTGGTTTTAGAAGGTCGGAACTTGTTTCAATTGATCACGAGGATTTAGAATTTGTTCCTGAGGGTCTTAAAATCAATATTAAAAGATCAAAAACAGATCAATTTGGTGAAGGAATGACTAAAGGTCTACCCTACTTCACTAATGAAATTTACTGCCCTGTTAAAAACCTAAAAAAATGGTTAGAAATATCAAAAATTAAATCAGGACCAATTTTTAGAAGATTTTCTAAGGGTTTATCTTTGACAGATAAAAGATTAACAGACCAATCAGTTGTATTGCTGATGAAAGAGTACTTAAATTTAGCAGGTATTGAAAATAGTAATTTTGCTGGTCATAGTTTAAGATCTGGTTTTGCTACAGTAGCAGCAGAGTCTGGTGCAGATGAACGTAGTATAATGGCCATGACTGGACATAAAACCACGCAAATGGTCAGAAGATATATAAGAGAAGCAAATATTTTTAAAAATAATGCTTTAAATAAAATAAAAATTTAAATTGAATGAGTGATATCTCAATAATAATTATAACATACAAAAGCGAATCATTAATTAAAGATTTCTTAAAAAAGATACCAGAAAAAATACCGGTTATTATAGTTGAAAATTCAAATAATTTGTCATTGAAAGACGATATAGAAAATAATTTTTTTAACGTAAAAGTATATTTAAAAGATAATATTGGTGTAAGTAGAGCTTTAAATTTTGCTGCAAACAAAGTAATTACAAAATATTTTTTACAGATAAGTCCAGATATACAGTTAAATTTTAATAAAATAGAAATTTTTTTTGAATTAGCAAAAATACTTAAAGATAATTTTGCTGCTATTGGGCCAAGATTCCTAGATGTAAAAGAAAAAAGTCATAAACAAATTAAAAAATATAAAGATTACGATGCAATAAATGCAATTCATGGATCATGCATGTTTATAAAAAAAAATTGTTTTGAAAAAATTGGGGGTTTTGATGATAATTTTTTCTTATATTTTGAGGAAACAGAATATTGCAATAGAGCAAAAAAATTTAATTTACTATCTTATCAAACAAATAAAGTTGAAGTAAAATCTATTGGAAGAAGTGTAAAAATGACAAAAGAAAGAGACGAAGATAAATTATCAAATTTATTAAGCTGGCATTTTGTTTGGTCAAAGTTTTATTTTTTAAGAAAAAACTATAATTATATGTATGCTTTAGTTCTTTGTTTGCCTTTAATGATTAGAACAATAATTAAATATTTTATTTTCAAGTATTTAAAAAAAGATAAAAAAAATTTTTTTAAGTATAAATATAGGCTGTCTGGATTATTTAACTCAATGATGGGTAGAAAATCAAGTTTAAGAATAGATTAAATTTTACCCCCATATTTTTACAATCATATTATCTTTTTCTAATTGAGTTAAGAGATCATATTTTCTTGTGTGTCTATCTGAAATTAAGAGTTTATCTTGATTTTTAAAACAATATGTTTCACTTGCTTTCATATTATCTAAATAAAATTTATTTGAATCAGAATTTATTAAAAAAATCTTATATTTTTTTTTTTTAAAAAAATTTGTCATCCCTTCTTTTCCAGCTTCTGTAATCCATGCATCTTTCTTATTTTGATAATTTTTATACTTTACAAATTTTATAAAATCTTTTTGATGGAGGAAAAATGCTGGTAAGCGTATGTGAGGATTTGGAAATGGTTTAAAATTTTTTTTAAAAAAATAAAAATTTTTAAAATTATAAAAGAACTTCCATATTTTTTTAAATTTTAATGATGTGTACATACTTTCATTAGATCCAGTAATACCAATAAAACTGTTATTTTCGTAGGAATCGCAGATTATTTTAAGCCAATTCTTCTTATTAGGTTGGCAATGACTTATTAAAAATAATATTAAAAAATCTGGATAATGATACGCAGCTCTTTGCATTGTTTTAAATTCATAGTCATTGATTTGGTTTTCATCAATAAATTCAATGTGCTCTACTTCTTTAAGAATACTTCTACATTTAATTAAAGTTGATTTGTTAATTAATTTAAAACAAATTAAGAGTGTATGCGATATGCCGCTTTCATATTTCTTATAATATTTAACAAAATTAACGAGCCTTTCCAGTTTATCAAATTGAGAAAAAACATATAAGATTAATATTTTATTTTTCATAAATAATAAAAAAAGATAATTTGGTGTATAATAGTAAGATGTTTTCTAAAAAAATTAAAGAAACAAATATCCTAAATGATATTGAAAATAAAATAGAAAATTATTTAAATAATCATCCTTTTCCACATATTGTTATTGATGATTTATTTGATGAAAATATATTAAATAATATAATTAACGAATTTCCAAAAGATTTAGCTATCAACGGAGAAGTATATAATAACAAAGCTGAAAAAAAAGTAACATTAAATAAAACTGAACAATTTTCAGAAACTACCAATAACTTTATTAATTTTCTTAACTCTAATTTTTTCATAAAATATTTACAAAAACTTACTTCAATAAAAGAAACTCTGATTCCTGATCCACTACTTATTGGTGGGGGATTGCATGAATTGAGAAATAATGGTCATCTAAATATTCACTCTGATTTTAATAGACATCCAAATACTAAATTAGATCGAAGATTAAATGTTTTGATTTATTTAAATAAAAATTGGAAGGAGCAATATGGTGGTGAATTACAATTATGGGATAAAAATATGACCGCATGTTACAAAAAAATATTACCAATTTTCAATAGAATGGTTGTATTCTCCACAACAGATTTTTCATACCATGGTAATCCGACAAAAGTAAATAATCCAAACAATATCTCTAGAAAATCAATTGCCATGTATTATTACTCTAACGGCAGACCTTCACATGAAGTTGAGCTAGGAGATCATTCGACTATTTTTAGAAAAAGACCAGGTAGCTCTGACGCTGATGGGAATTTATATTATAAAAAATTATTTGGAAAAATATATATAAAAACAAAAAAAAAAATTAAATAAATTTTTATAAAAATTATTTTTTAAATTTTTTTTTTAATTTATCAAATAATACTAAAGCATTTTCAATTACTTCATCTGTATTAAAATATTTATATTTCGCTAATCTACCTTCGAAATATATATTTTTTTTATTAATATTATTTATTAGATTTTCATATTTTTTATAAATTTTTCCATTTTTTTTGTCCATAATTGGGTAATATGGATCTCCTGTATTGGTGGGAAATTCTTTTGAAATGACAGTATAATTGCTTTTTTGCCTAGTCACATGTTTGATTTCAACTGATCTTGTAAATTTAAATGTGTTTGGGTAGTTATATTGTACACATTTTTGGATTTGTTTTTTTTTATAATTTTTAAACTTAAAAATTAGAGACCTCCAATCTAATTTTCCATATTTGTAATTAAAAAACCTATCAGGTTCACCCGTGTATATCATGAATTTATTATAAAATACTTTATCTCTGATTTTATAAAAATCTGTATTAAGTGATATTTTAATTTTTTTGTTATCAAGCATTTTATTAAACATTTTGGTGAAACCATACCTTGGCATAAATTGATATTTTTCATTAACGTAGTATGGATTCTTATTAAATCTTATTGGTAATCTTCCAGTTATAAACTTTGATAATTTTTTTGGATGTCTCCCCCACTGTTTGATAGTGTAATTTTTATAGAAAGCTTCATACATTTCCCTACCAAGTTTTGATAAAACAAAATCTTCTGCATTATTTGGATTTTTTATATGTATTTTTTTGGTTTCGATAAATTGAAGTAAATCTTTTTTGGATTTGAATTTTTTTTTGAAAAATTTTTCAAATGTTTCAATATTTATTGGTATTGGATATAGTTCATTTTTTACAACAGATTTTACAATGTAATTTCCTGGTATCCATTCTGTAAAATTAGATAAGTAATTAAAAACTTTTTTATTTTTAAATCTAAGATAATGAGGTCCATACTTGTGATAAAGTAAACCTTTTGAATTTACCTTATCATAGCAATTACCAGCAATGTGATTTCTTTTTTCTATTATATGACAACTTAACTTTAGATTATTTGCAATTCTTTCTGCTAATACACAGCCAACTGGGCCAGCCCCTATAATAATTACATCGGATTTAATCATAATTAATTAAAATACATGTGGCTTTGGTACATGAGATATAAATTTTCCACCTCTTTTTTTAAATTTTTTTTCTTTATTAATAATTTCTTTCTTAAAATTCCACGCACCCAAAAAAATATAATCTACGTTATTAAGTAGTTTTTGATTATATTTATAAATTTTAATATTTTTACCTGGCATAAATTTATTTGATTTATCAGGAGTAGTATCGACAAAGTAATCAATGAAATTATTGTCAATTTTACAATAATTCAAAACAGTTGTTGATTTTGCTGTAGCACCATAGCCTACAATAGTTTTATTTTTATTTTTAATTTTTTTTAATATTTTTAATAATTTAAATTTAGATTTAAGCACAGAATTAGAAAATTTTTTATAAACATTTATTTTATTCATTCCAAATTTTAATTCTTTGTTAATCTGTTTAGTGACAGTTTTTTTAATTTTATATAATTTATTTTTTTTATTTTTGATGAAATATCTTAAAGATCCACCATGAGTTTGTAAATTTTGAATATCAAAAAGTTCAAAATTAAATTTATCCAGAATATTTTTAACTGCAATTGCTGAAAAAACATAAATATGCTCATTATAAAATTGATCATAGGAAGTTTTCTTTAAACATTCTAATAGAGATGGATCCTCAATAATTAAAATACCATTTTGTGACAAAACATTAAAAATTGATTTAAAAACATTTTCTAAATCAGCTATGTGAGTAATTGTATTGGCCGCATAAACGACATCAACATTTCCATATTTTTTTTTTATTTTCTTTGCTAAATTTCTATCCCAATAATTTGGATAGGTTTTGTATCCAAGTTTACTTGTAATTTTTGCTAAATTATTACATGGTTCAACACATATAGCTTTATTTTTTTTAAAATTTTTTATTAAAGCACCATCGTTACTTCCAATTTCCAAAAATAATTTAGGATCAAAATCTTTAATAATATCCTTATGTAGTTTTTTAAAAGATTTAGTCATGGTCATAGACATTGACGATTTGTATGGATATTTATTGTTAAACATTTTATTTTTTGGGATTTTCTTAGAAATAGATACAAGTTTTGTTTTTAGGTCAAAAAAGACTTCTAATTTATATAATTCATTATTTTTAATAGATAATTTTTTTTGATTAATTAAATAATTATTTGCTAAAGGTTGTAATCCCAGATCAAGAAATTTTTTAATCACTTGTATTTTAATTATTATATCAATTTAATTTAAATGTATAAATTAAGCTGATACGTAAAATTTTAAAAATATCAAGCTAGATTTAGTAAATAATTTAATTTAATTAGATGTAATTACCAATATATATTTATTAATATAAATAAATGAAAAAAGAAACAATTGTTGTGACAGGTGGATTGGGCTTTATTGGAAGTAATCTTATAGAATTTTTGATAGAAAAAAAATTCAATATTATAAATGTAGATAAAGTATCTTATTCTTCGAATTTTTATAATGTTAAAGATTTTAAAAGTAAAAAAAATTACACTTTTTATAAGCTAGATATAGGAAACAAAAAAAAAATTTCACAAATTCTTTTTAAAGAAAAACCTTCATTAATATTTAATTTAGCTGCTGAAACTCATGTAGATAGATCTATTGATACTCCATATAATTTTATTAAAAATAATGTGCTATCTACTTTTAATTTTTTAGAGGTATTTAAAAATTATTACAAAAAAAATAAAAAAATAAAAATGTTACACGTTTCAACTGATGAAGTTTATGGAGATATATTGAAAGGTAGATCTAGTGAAAATCAGCCTTATAATCCAAGCTCTCCTTACGCATCAAGTAAAGCAGCTTCAGATCAAATTATAAATTCATATATTAAAACATATAATTTACCAATAATTGTCACAAACTGTTCTAATAACTATGGACCAAAACAACATCCTGAAAAATTAATTCCAAAAATAATTTATAATATCTTAAATAATCACCCTTGCCCTATTTTTGGAAATGGTAAAAATTCAAGAGAATGGATTTATGTAAAAGATCATTGTTCTGCATTATTTAAAATTATAAAATATGGTAAACTAGGATCTTTTTACAATATAGGTAGTGGAAAAAATTTAACAAATAATCAAATTTGTAAAATTATTTTAAAAACTTCCAGTAATTATATGCGTTTAGGAAATAAAACAAAAATTATCTACGTAAAAGATAGACCTGGTCATGACTCTAGATATGCTATCAATAGTAATAAATTAAAAAATGAATTGAATTGGAAACCAAAAATCAATTTAGAAAAAGGTATTAAGCTAACTCTAGAATGGTATTTGAATAATAAACAATATTTTAAGAATTTTTCAAAAAAAGATATAATGAGTAGAATGGGTAAATTATGATTAAAAAGGGAATTATTTTATCTGGTGGCCTGGGAACTAGAATGAGTCCTTTAACTAAGGCAGTAAATAAACAACTACTTCCAATTTATGATAAACCACTTATTTACTACCCTCTTTCAATATTAATGTTATCAAATATAAAGGATATATTAATTATTGTTAACAAAGATCAAGTAAATCAATATAAAAAAATTTTACCTAATGGTAAAAATTTAGGAATTAAAATTCAATACGCTGAACAAGATAAACCAGGCGGTATACCAGAAGCTTTCATTATAGGCGAAAAATTTATAAATAATAATAATGTTGCACTGATTTTGGGAGATAATTTTTTTTATGGCCAAAGCTTAACTAATAATCTTATTTTAAATACAAAATTAAGAAATGGTGCAAAAATATTATTGCATAAAGTACCAAAGCCAGAGTTATTTGGTGTAGCAAAAATTAATAAATTTAAAAAAATTCTTTTCATCAAAGAAAAACCAAAGAAATTTGTGTCCGATTATGCAATAACTGGATTGTATTACTTTGATAAAAATGTAGTTAAATACTCAAAACAAATAAAACCATCAAATAGAGGCGAGTTAGAAATAGTAGATTTACTTAATATTTATAAAAAAAATAATAATTTAACAGCAGATTTTATAGGAAGAGGTGGAGCTTGGCTTGATACAGGAACCATGGACGATTATTATAAAACTACTTCTTTTGTTTCAGCTATAGAAAACAGACAAGGTTTAAAAATCGCATGTTTAGAAGAGATAGCATTTAACAAAAATTGGATAAATAAAAAACAAATTAAAAATGCAATCAAATTTTATGGAAATTGTGATTATTCCAATTATTTAAAAAAATTTAATAAATGAAAATTTATAAAACTAAATTTGAAGGATTAATAATTATCAAATCAAATACATTTAAAGATAACAGAGGATTTTCTAGGGAAATTGGTAAGCAAAAAATAATTAAACAAAAAATGGTTTTTACTTTTGTGTCAAAATCAAAAAAAAATGTTTTAAGAGGACTGCATACACAAATTAAAAATCAACAAGGAAAATTAATATCTGTTATTAAAGGAAAAATTTTAGATATTGCTGTAGATTGTAGAATTAATTCTAAAACTTTTGGAAAACATTTTAAAAAAGAATTAAGTGAAAAAAATTCTACTTCTGCTTATATCCCGCCTGGTTTTATACATGGTTTTCTTGGTTTGGATGATGAAAATATAGTAATTTATAATTGTACAAATTATAGAGATAAAAAAAATGAAAAAGGAATAAGATGGGACGATAAAGACTTAAACATTAAATGGCCAATTAAAAAACCTATATTGTCAAAAAAAGATAAAAATAATTTTTCTTTTAAAGAATATTTAAAAATTATATGAAAAATTTAATTATTGTTACTGGAGGGAATGGTAGGTTTGCACAAATTTTAAAAAAAAAAAATAAAATACTTAATCTCAAATTTTTACCTAAAAATAAGTTGAATATTTTATCTACTAAATCAATTAAAAAATCCTTATTAAAATATAAACCAAAAATGATTTTGCATACAGCAGGCTTATCGAGACCAATGATTGAGCATGAAAAAAATATTTCTAGAAGCATAGATTTGAATATTTTAGGTACAGCTAATCTTGTTAAGGTCTGCGCTAGCCTAGATATTAAAATTATCTATTTTTCTACATGTTATGTATACGATGGAATTAGAGGTAATTTTAAAGAGACCGACCCTATTAAACCTATAAATAATTATGGTTTGTCTAAATTGGGTGGTGAATGTTCGGTGCAAATGTATAAAAATTCTTTAATTTTAAGAATACAAATGACTGAGAAACCTTTTCAGTATGAAAATGCTTATGGTAATTTAATTTCTAATTTCATTTATCATGAAGATTTAGTCGAAATATTACCAAAAATTATTAATCAGTTTGGAATTATCAATATTGGAGGTAAAAAGCAATCTGTATACAGTTTTGCGAAAAAGCTAAAAAAAAAAGTAAAAAAAGTTAATATTGTTAAAAAAAGTAGTACGCCCTTGAATCAAACTATGAATTTAAAAAAATTAAAAAAATTAATCTAATATTAATTAAAGTTTGTTAACTTTAAATAGATAGCAAATAACTTACATTTAGCTAGATTAAATAGAAATTTAAAATTCATTTCAGGATCTTTTAAAAGTCCATCGTATTGATTAGTTATTAAATTACTATTCTTATCTATACCTGATTTTAGGTAATTCTTTTCAAAAAAATTTATAGTTATACCCCATTTTTTTAAAAAAATTTTGTTTCCTTTGCTTCCTAGGTAAGTAAATAATGATTTATCTTTTTTTCGAGTTGTTATAGATCCAAAATGATATGCTAAACTTTTTCCAAGTCCTTTAAAGATTCTGACATCATTTTTCCATAATTTCATAGCAAAATCAGTATCATCGCCACCTGTGGGTGAGAATTCTTCACTCCAACCATTTAATTTATTCCAAATATCCACATGGACCAATCCTGGACATTTAGTTGTTCCTTGAAAATTAAAAGTTTTAATATTCTCTAAATTTTGAATTAATTTAGACTCATTAAAACTTTCAAATGTTTTACCAGCATCAAAATGAACTTGTCCAGCACCGACCATTGTACCTGATAAATAAAATTTATTATGATTAAGTGAATTGATCTCTTTTTCAAACTCAATATCCCAACCAGGACAATAGTAAAAGTCATCGTGAGAAATGAGAATATAATTTAATACTGCATTTTTAGATGCCATATTTAAGGCTTTTGGCATTCCAACATTCACTTTAGTGTGAGTGTATTCAATATTATTATCCTTAAGGTATTGCAAAGTACCATCTGAACCTTCATTGACGTGAACAATAATTTGATGATTAAATTTTGAATTTTTTTTCAAACTATCAATACATATTTTTAAATAATTTAAGTTATTAAAAGTAGGAATCAAAATTGAAAACATTATTTTTTTTTTACAATTTGTGTGATATATTCCTTAATGTCCATTTTTGCTTTATAGCCAAGTATTTTTTTTGCGTTATTGTTTATAATTGTTGAACCAAATCTTTCTCCTGGTCTTGATGGAAGATATTTTATTTTTGTTTTAAACATTTTAGCAATTTCAATTATTGAATATGTATTTTGAGTGCCTAGCATATAATGATTTTGAGCTCCCCTTCTCCATGCTAAATAGCATCCATTAACAATATCATCTATATGTGTAAAATCTCTTCTTTGTGTACCAGGCTTAACTATTGTTAATGGTTTACCTTTTTTAAATTGCTGTTCAAAAATGCCAATAACAGCAGACATTGGAGAATTAATTATTTGTCCAGGTCCATAAACATTATAAAAATAAACGAATTCATATCTAAGCCCAAACCATTTATTATAATTTTTTATTAATTCAATATTTTTTGATTTAGACCATGCATAAGGTGATAAATTCTCATCATTACCATTATTTCCCAAATTGCTGGAAGTGGCGGAATAAATAAGTTTTATTTTATTATCTTTTGCAAATTCAATAACTTTTGATGAATGGTGAATATTATATTCAAAACATCTCTTGTAATCTTTAAAACTTTGAAAAATTCTTGAAAATTCACCAAAATGAAAAATAACTTTTATTTTTTTTTTATAAATTTTTAATATTTTTTCAATATTTTTATTATCACCTTTTATATATTTTACTTTATTGTTAGCTGTATGATTTTTAGTACTTCCAGTAAAATAATTATCAATACTAATAATTTTATAATTAATTTTTTTATTAATTAAATATTTAATTAAACATGATCCAATAAATCCAGCGCCACCCGTAACCACAATAATATTTTTTTTCATAAATTAAAGTTCCCAAAAGTATTTTTTATTCATATCAAGTGTTTTTGATAACATGTAGTCAGCTACAATGGTTGAATTGAATATCTTAAAATATTTTATTTTACCTTTTCTTGCTATTTGTTTTCGTAATTTATCATCTCTTTTATATTTTAGTAATTTCTCGATTAAATCATTGATATTTTTATATGTTACTATTTCATTGTTATTGAAAAAATCTGAATAAAAAGTTTTTTCATCAATAAAAGTTAATAAACCATTACCCATAAGTTGAGCTATTCTATCGCTACTATAATATTTAACAGGTTTTCCTCTACTTAAATTTAAACCCATTTTTGATTTAGCAAGTTGTATTTTAAATTTGTCTGCCCATATTGGCTGCTTATTATTAATACCGTAAAAATCAAACTTAATTATATTTTGGTTTAATAATAATTTCTCTAAAATTTTTTCTCTATTATCATATTTGTTTTTTTTTAGATTTCCTCGATGCACACCATGACTCATTGCAAAAAATAAATCATTTTCACATTCATTTTTATAGTTTTCTAAATTTTCAAATGATGGATCTGCTGGATTTGGAATAAAAAAAGAATTTTTGTTTTTAAAAGGTAAAGACTTTGGATCTGTAGTAATAAAATTAGCATCAATTAAATCAGAATTTTTTAAAAATCTATTTTTATTTTTAATATAATCAGGACCATCCTTTGATACTGGATCAAGAAACCATTGACAAATTTTAATGTCATTATTTTTGTTTTTAATGTATTCAAATGTTGATGATTTTATATTGTCAGCATGTCCAGTTATTACCAAATCTGGGTTAAAATTATTGAATGAATTAATAATTTTTTTATTAAGTGTATTTACACCTTTTGGATCATTAAAACTTTTATAATTTGAAACTATATCTCTATCACTAATATTTAAAACATTATGACCCAATCTAATTAGGCCATTGTTTAATCTTTTACCCGTATTGTAATGTAAACGACCATCAAATCTTTCATTAAAATTTGTAATATGTATTATTTTCAATGGTTTATTCTTTTTATTCAATAAATTTATTTTTTTATTAATTAAATTTAATCTTAATTTATCAATATTTTTTGAAGCATAATTATTTGTTAAGTTAAAATTTTCATAAGTTTTTTTTTGAAGATATGAGCGAAGTTTTCTATCATTGATTAATAATTCAATTTTATTAAAGAGATCTTTTTCGTTTATTTGATCTAAAACTAAAGCATGATTTGTTGTTTCACTTAAACCTCCTGTATTAGATAGGATTAATGCACATCCTCTACTTGAAGCCTCAAGACTCGATCTTCCAAATGGTTCATTCCATTTAGATGGAACAACAGCAATACTTATTTCTTTAAGTTTTTTTAAAATATAAGAATGATCTTTAAATCCCAAAAGTTCTAAATTTTTGTGATTAAAGTAAAATTTTTGTCGTGGCTCATCTCCAATAACAACAGCTTTCCAATCTTTGTATTTTTCTAAAATTTTTAAAACTGCCTTACCAAATATATCATATCCTTTTGATGAGTTTAATTTTCCAATAAAAGAAATAATATTTTTTTTTTTATTAAAATTTATTTTTGTTTTTGATGTCGATTGATGAATAACTTTAAGTTTATCTAAGTTTATATTTTCTGGTAAATCAATTAGATATCTTGATTTTGACCAATAACTATTAAAAACTATTTTATCAAGTAATTCTATTAATTTTAGTCTTTCTTTAATTGTGCTTGATCCTTGCATTTGAATAGGATCGTTATGAAAATATAAAATTTTTTTACATTTTAATTTATTGTGCAAATAGTCGACATAATGAGGTCTGTTATGAATTTCCAATATGTCAATTTTTTTTTTTTTAATTTGATTAAAAAAACTTTTCAAATATTCATTACTTGTGCTTTGATAAAATTTTTTTTCAAATTTAATATTCCGGTAATAATTTAAGATATCTTTATGTTTTGTTGATCCAAAAATATTTATGTTATTTTTATACTTACTAAGTTTTGTTGTATCGTTAACAAACAAAGAAACAGCCCCAGCACTATTTTTTGTAAAATTTTCTTTGTAGGGTAATAAAATAGCAACGTTCATTTATATAAATTTGATTTTTTTTAAATACCTATTTTTAATTATTAATCTTATTTTTTTATTTTTTTTTAATTTATATTCATTTTTTATAGCACTAGATTTATTATCATAACTTTTTTTATAAATTAATTTCCAACTCCTTCCTCTAGTGAATTTAGCCCCTTTTGAGGTATTATGATAATTTAATCTTTTCTTAAGATCATTAGTGTAACCTACATAAGTGTAATAAGGTTTTTTATCTAAGTTTATTAAAATATAAACATAAAATTTCATTTTTGGCGGTCCCTAGGGGAATCGAACCCCTCTTTCGAGGATGAAAACCACGTGTCCTAACCGATAGACGAAGGGACCAAAGAGCTGTTTTTTATTGTAAAAAAGATGATTAATCAAGCTTATCGTATTAAATTTTGATTTAATTTTACAACCTTTTTAAGGCCTGAGTGTTTGTGTGTCACTAAAGTTTCTGAAATAAATTTATCATCTTCAATTTTTATTCCAGAAACTAAATCACCTGAAGTAATTCCAGTTGCACAAAATATGGAATCGCCTTTAATAATTTCATTTAAATCATATTTTTTTGTAAGATCGCTTATTCCCATTTCTTTAGCTCTTTGCTTATCCTTGTTAGTTTTAAATAAAAATCTTCCTTGAAAACCACAATTAAAAGCATCTAAAGCTGCTGCAGCCAACACTCCTTCAGGACCACCTCCTATTCCTAAAAAAATATCAACAGAATATTTTTCCTCTGTAACCAATAGTGCTCCAGATACATCACCATCAGATATGAATTTAATATTTACTTTTAAATCTCTTAATTCATTAATTATTTTATTATGCCTTGGTCTTTCCAAAATACATGCTGTTAAATTTTCTGGTTTTTTGTTTAAGTATTCGCTTAAATTAAAAATATTTTTTTTAATTGAATAATCTAGATCAACAACATTTTTTTCTTCTACTTTTGTTGAGATTTTTTCCATGTAAGTTTCGGGAGCTTTAAATAGATTGTCTTTTTCTGCCACCGCTATTACTGATAAGGCGCCAGGAAGATTATTTGCAGCAAAATTAGTTCCTTCTAAAGGATCGACAGCTATATCAAGTTCAGGGCCATTATTTGTGCCAAGTTTTTCTCCAATATATAACATTGGGGCATCATCTAATTCACCCTCACCTATAACTATTTCTCCTTTTATATTCATATTATTTAACTGAGATCTCATGGAGTCTACAGCTGCTTTATCAGCTGCAATTTTATCTTTTTTGCCAACAAAATATGATGAAGCTATTGCTGCTCTTGAGGTTACATTAACAAATTCATCTATAAATTTATTATCAATGGTCATTAAGCTTTTTTGTCAATTAACTCTTCATCTATAATTTTTGACTCAAACTCTCTTAAACGTTTGTATACACTTGCAAGCTCAATTATAGTTGGCCAAGCTTTTAATATATATTGCATAGAACCCTCCACTCTACCAAAAGCTCTAATTATTTGTTGCATAACACCAAGTGTTACAGCACCTGCTACAATTGCAGGCGCTAAAAAAACATATGCCGATAAAACATTTGCCTGCAAGTATGCAATTCTACCAATATTGAAATACAAATATCTTATATAACTTAAGAAATGAATATTTCTTACACCATCAAATAATTCTTCAATAGTTTTTGGTCGTATACTTCCATCATCTTCGGCTATGACAAGTATTTTTCTATAAGCTGCTTCTTTTTTTTGGAGATCATATTCAACACCCACTAACCTTAAGATTAATCCAAGTAAAATTAAAAATATCGTTCCACCGACTGACCAAATTAAAGCACCAACAATTAATCCATAATCCCAATCACCAAAGAAAAATATTGGAATTCCAACACTTAAACCAAATAAAATTGGCATAAACTCAACAAGTATCATTAAAGCTTCAATTAAACTTGTACCTAGAGACTCCATTATTCTTGAAAATTTAATAGTATCTTCTTGTACTCTTTGAGCTGCTCCTTCTATTTTTCGAGCTTTATCATAAACACTATGATACCATTCAACCATAGCAGTTCTCCATCTGAATAGGTAATGTGAAGTAAAAAAACTAACCACAACGGCAACACCAACATACATTGCGGCTAGAATTATAAAAGATAATAAGCTGGACCAATATTCCTCAATAGTAATAGAGTTTGGAGCTCCTAATGCTTTTTGTATCATATCATAAAATTGGCCAAACCATTCATTAATTTTTACATCAATTTTAACTTGAATCCATAAGGATGATAAAATTATAAATGATCCTAGCCATGACCATAAAAACCAATTTTTATCAGTGAAAAATCTAAACATTAATTATTTTAAAAAATTATCTGCGTATGATTTTTTAATAATTTTTCTTTTTTTGGGTTCTATAAGCTCATAATCAATTTTTTTCTTTTTAGCATAATTTATAGCTAATTCTTTAGAAGAAAATTCTAACTTAATTTCATTTAAAGTATCAGATGAACTTTCCCATCCCATTAGAGGATTTTTAGTTGGATCTTCAGTTTTGTATTCTAATATCCATTTATTCTTTGATAAACCAGACTGCATTGGATTTTTATTTGGTATGTATATTAATGCCTTCTTCATAACTTATATAAATAAATGTTTATATTCTTTTATAAATTTTAAACGATCTCTCCTTCTAATACCAGCTAAATGAATAATTATTGGATCAAAATAAAAGTTTGAGACTTCGTCTTTATCTGGATTTTTAAAATTTTTTTTTGGCATACTGTTCCAGGTACCAGGAAGGAAAAAAGTTTTTTTTAGTGTATCTTTGCTGATACTATTTTTAGAAATCTTAGATATTTCTGCTTTAAGGCCTAATTCATCCATAAATGCAGCATTATCTGGCCAAAAATGATCTAAATATTTTTTTTTATTCCAGACATTTTTGAAGAAATTTAATGACCAATTTGTATTACGTACTAATAAAACCCCGACATTGGGAGCCCAAGTCAAATAATTTACGAATTTATATTTTGTTTTGTGTACTGATTTAAAAAAATTATTATGTACAAATAAATGTTTGGAAATATCTACGTGATCTAAAATGTTTTCAAACCTACAAAAAAAAGTGTCAGCGTCTAACCATAAATAGAAATCATGAGTACCTTTTTCAAGGTTTTCGATTATCATTTTAATTTTTAACCAATAAAAATGTCGTTCAAATTTATTTGATTTATCAATTTCATAATCAAAATTGAAATAATTTGCATATTTAATTATACTTTCCTCAGATTTTTTACCTATGTTTCTATATCTAAAGTTATAACCCGAAAGTATTTTGAGTTTTTTGTTTTTTTGTTTTGAAATTTTATTTTTGAACGAAAAAAACATAATTATATGGTCGGAGTGGCAGGATTCGAACCTGCGACCCTCTGGTCCCAAACCAGATGCGCTACCAGGCTGCGCTACACTCCGAACGAAGTACTAATACAGTAGTTATTGATAATTTCAATGTATAAAGAAGGCTAAATTAAAAGAAATTTGAATAAAATCTGGTATATATCAAAGCATGATAATTACTTGTCCAAATTGTAATAAGCAATTCAAAATTGATAATTCTTTAATACCTAATGAAGGTAGAGATTTACAGTGTGGCTCATGCAATCATGTTTGGTTTTATAAAATAGATAATGAAAATGATAAAATTTTAAAGTTGAATGATGAAATCTCAAGCAAAGGAATTGAAGCCAAAGTTGAACAGAAAGAGGAAAAAATAGAGGAAAAAAAACAAGAATTTGAAAGAATTAATACTAAGATAAATAATGAAAAAGAAAATATTGTAGAAAATCAAAAAAATAATAGTGTTTCTGAAAATACAGCTAATAATGGAATTAAGTTTTTTTCTTATTTAATTGTATTTATTATATCTTTTGTAGCTTTAATTATCTTTCTTGATACTCTTAAAACTCCAATAATTAATGTGTTTCCTGGACTTGAAATTATATTATTCAACCTATTTGAAACATTGCAAGATATAAAACTATTTATTATAGACCTAATTTAATTTTATGATTAATTATATCTCTAAACCATTTAGATGGTTCTTTAAATTAGAAGCTGCAAGTGGACTTGTTCTGTTATTTGCTGCAATAATTGCATTATTTATAAGCAACTCTGAACTAGCAGATTTATATTTTACAACTTTAAATAAATATTTATTTATAGGTATTAATAATTTTGGATTAAAATTATCAGTATTACACTGGATTAACGATGCTTTGATGGCAATATTCTTTTTCTTTGTTACTTTGGAAATAAAAAGAGAATTCTTACAGGGAGAACTATCAAATATTAAACAAGCTTTATTGCCTATTATAGCTGCTGTAGGCGGAATGCTAGTACCTGCATTATTTTATGTTTTCATTAATTTAGGTGACAGTGAAACTTTAAATGGATGGGCAATTCCGTCAGCTACAGATATAGCTTTTTCTCTAGGAGTTTTATCTCTATTAGGAAAAAGAGTTCCTTTATCATTAAAAGTATTTTTAACTGCTTTAGCAATAATTGATGATTTAGGAGCAATAGTAATTATTGCATTATTCTACTCTGGAGATTTGAGCATTAAATATTTAACATTAATGTTATTAGCCTTTATCGTTTTGTTATTAATAAATAAATTTAATATTAAAAAATTCTTACCTTATCTAGTGATTGGTCTTTTCCTTTGGGATTTTACACATAACTCAGGGATACATGCTACTATTGCTGGTGTTTTGTTAGCAATGACAATCCCTCATAGAAAAAAAGAAAAAGATTTTTCATTATTAATAAAAATAGAACATGCTATTAGCCCATATGTAGCTTTTGGAATAATGCCACTGTTTGCATTTGCAAATGCAGGAGTATCTCTTGAAGGCTTATCTTTTGCTTCGTTGTTAGATAAAGTTCCACTAGGTATTGTCCTAGGTCTATTCTTGGGTAAACAGCTAGGAGTATTTATATTCTCTTATATTTCTATAAAGTTAAAAGTAGCTCAAATGCCTAATGACACAAGTTGGTACAATTTTTATGGAGTTGGTGTTCTTACAGGTATTGGTTTTACAATGAGTTTATTTGTTGGAAATTTAGCCTTTGTTGAAAACATGCAATATATGGATGGTGTAAAAATAGGTGTGTTGACTGGTTCATTGTTATCCACTTTATTTGGTTATTTTTTAATATTACTTACTCCAAATAAACCTAAGAAATGAGAAAAGTAATATTTCTGTTTTCTATATTTATGATTTTTTTCAAAACCTCAGCAACAGCAAACTATGAAAAAAATTTTTATGATTTCACTATTGAGAGCATAACTGGAGACACAATAAATCTTAATGACTACAAAAATAAAGTTGTTCTAGTTGTTAATACAGCTAGTTTTTGTGGTTTTACAAAACAATACGATGAATTACAGGAATTATGGGATTTATATAAAGAAAAAGGTTTAGTAGTTCTTGGTGTTCCATCAAATTCATTTAACCAAGAAAAAAAAAATAATGCAGATGTTAAAGAATTTTGTGAAGTAAACTTCAATATTAATTTTCCACTAACGACTATCACAAAAGTTATAGGAAAAAATGCTCATGAACTCTTCAAATGGGCAAAGGATAATCATGGTAAATCTGCTGTTCCAAAATGGAATTTTCATAAAATTTTAATTAATAAAGAAGGTGAAGTTGAATATACATTTGCGTCATTTACTAAACCAATGTCAAAAAAGTTAATTAATTCAATTGAAAATTTATTATAATTCTAATGTTAGACCATCATGTGCCGGTATAACATTTCTAGGTAATAATTTTTTAAGAACTTTATAATCCAACACCGGTGATAAATTTGTAAGAATAGCTTTTTTAGGTTTGAATTTATGGATAACATTAAGTGAAGTTTCCAAATTAAAATGTGATGGATGGAAATTATACCATAAGCAATCAATAATTAAATATTTTAGGTTTTTAAAATATTTAAAGTCTTTATTATATATTTTGCTTACATCGCTTATATATGCCAATTTTTTATCTATAATAAAACAATTAGATTTTATTTTACCATGTTCAACTTCAACTGATTGGATGTTAATTCTTCTTTTTTTATATTTTGTAAATATATTTTTTGGTAATTTATTTAGTTTCAATGTAGCAGGATATTCTTTTGAATAACTTTTAAATATATAACCAAAAGCATTTTTCAATATTTTAGAAGTATATGCGTCAGCATAAACATCTAACTGTTTTTTGCTATTTAAAAAGAAAGATCTCAAATCATTTATTCCATGTGTTTGATCACCATGCATATGTGAGAATAAAACTTTATTTATTTTTTTAATTTTATGTCTTAAAAGTTGTTGTCTTAAATCCGGAGATGTATCTATAAGTATATTTTCATCAGTAGTTTTTAATAAAGCGGAACATCTGGTTCTGTAATTTTTTTTGTTATCTGGGTCACAATTACCAAAAAAGCCATCTGGTCTTGGTACGCCCATTGAACTACCACATCCTAAAATAATAAATTTCATATTTTTTAATTAAAAAAAAGTTTATTAAAATTATTAGTGGTTAATTCAATCAATTCTTTTTTAGAGATATTCTTTATCTCAGCTAATTTTGCAGCTGTAAAATCTATAAATGAAGGTTCATTTTTCTTTCCTCTTTTAGGTACAGGCGCCAAAAAAGGACTATCAGTTTCAATTAAAATTTTTTCAACTGGAATTGATTTAAATGTTTCTTGTAAATCAACTGAATTTTTAAAAGTAATTATACCACTTGCTGAAAAGTAAGAATTTAAGGATAATAATTTTTCTGAAAATTTTTTGGAACCAGTAAAGCAATGCATCAAAATTTTAATATTCTCATTTTTATATTCATTTAAAATTTCAAAAGTTTCACTTTCGGCATTTCTTGAATGAACAATTAGTGGAAAGTTAGTTTTTATTGATGCTTTTATATGCTCCTTAAAGCTTGATATCTGTTTATCTTTTTCACTATTGTTGTAATAAAAATCTAAACCAGTTTCACCAATACCTATAATTTTTTTATTATGATTTAAATTATTTATTATTTCCTTAGCTGTAATTATGTTGGTAGAGCTTTCATGAGGATGGATTCCAATTGTACCATAAATCATCTCATCTATATTAACTAGCTCCTTTACTCTAGAGAAGCTTTCAAAAGAAGTGGATATTGTAAGTAATTTTTCAATACCAACATCTCTAGATCTTTGCAAAACATTAGACAAGTCACTTAATAAAGGTTCATGATCTAGATGGCAGTGTGAATCAATCATTATTTTTTTCTATTTTTTGAAACAGTATATCAATTTTATTAATATTATTTCCCTTAATTAAATATTCATTGTTTGTAAGAGTTTTTAATTTTATTTGAGTTTCATTTATATCAAAAATTTTTAATGCCTTTAAAGAAGACTCCGGAATAATTGGATATAATAAAAAACTTATTTTTCTGACAATTTCTAAAGTAGTGTAAACAATAGTATTTAATCTGATTTGGTCATCTTTCTTTTTCCATGGTTCTTGATCATTAAAATATTTGTTAGCTTCAAAAAGTGAATTAACAATATAATCGATATAAAAATTAATATTTTGATTGTCGATTTGAGACCTAATATTATCCAGGTTATCTGTATACTTATTTAGTATTAATAAATCCTCATCATTAAATTTAACTTCTAATGGAATTTTTCCATCACAATTTTTTATTGCAAAAGCAGTTACACGCTGGCATAAATTTCCATAATTGTTGGCTAAATCACTGTTAATGCAATCTTCTAATCTATCTTGAGAAATATTTCCATCATTGCCAAAAGAAACTTCTTTAATTAAATAGTATCTTAAAGGATCTAGACCATACTCTTTAATTATTTCAAGTGGGTCAAGAATATTTCCTTTAGATTTAGACATTTTTTCTTCCCCTGATAAAATCCACCCATGACCATAAACTCTATTTGGTAAATCAATTTTTGCAGCTAATAAAAAGGCAGGCCAATAAACAGCATGAAATCTTAATATATCTTTACCGATTAAATGTATTGAGGCTGGCCAAAATTTTTTAAACAAATCATCATCTTTATTTGGATAATTTAGTGCACTTAAATAATTTGTTAAAGCATCGAGCCAGACATATATCACATGGTCTCTATTATTTGGAACAGGTATACCCCATGAAAAACTTTTTCTACTTACAGAAAGGTCTTTAAGACCACTCTTTACAAAGCTAATAACTTCATTTTTTCTAGATTGTGGAGAAATGAAATCTGGATGAGTTTCATAATAATCTAATAATGGTTTTTCCCACTTTGAGAGTCTAAAAAAATAGGATTCTTCTTCAATCCAATCAACAGAAGATTTTGAGGATATTGCAATGTTTTTTCCATCTACTTCCTCGATTTCGTCCTCGTTATAAAAGGCTTCATCTGATACCGAATACCATCCAGAGTAATTTGATAAGTATATGTCATCATTTTTCTCAAGTTCACTCCAAAGATGTTGAACTGTTTTTTTATGTCTAGCTTCTGTAGTTCTTATAAAATCAGTATTTGATAAATTCAAAGTATCCGAAAGATCTCTAAAAGTTTGGCTAATTTGATCACAAAATATTTGAGGCTCCTTCCCTGCTTTTTCTGCAGATCTTTGAATTTTTAAACCATGTTCGTCTGTACCTGTAAGAAAATGAACTTGATAATCATCAATTATTTTAAATCTTGCAAAAAAATCTGCGACAATACTTGAATATGCATGACCCATATGAGGCTTAGCTGAGGGATAGTATATAGGTGTGGTAATATAAAAAGTTTTATCCATTTAGTATTTTATCCTCAAATTCCATAAACAATGTTTCCTCATCTAAATTATAAATTTTAGTGTTATTAATTTTTTCTAAAAAATAATGGTATGACTTTAGTAAACTAATATTTTCACTAGATATATTATTTCTAAAATAAAGTTCAATAAAAGAATAAATGATTTCAATTATAGATTTATCTTTTTTATAAATTTTATCTTTTATCATAGTTGTTAGAGTTTTATTTAAATCAAAATTAGCAAGATCTAAGTTATATTCTTTGGATAACTTAATTAATTTAATTAATTTTCCTGGAGTAGAATAATAATCAAATAACTTAACATTAATGATGGTATTTATGTCATCTTGTAGTAATTGATTAACAATTCTAATAAACTGATCTTTTGTTAAAAAAATTTTGAAATTCAAACATCTGGATTTAAGAGTTGGTAGCACTCTTTTATTATTATTAATTAAAATAAAATTTATATTATCATTGGGTTCTTCCAAAATTTTTAACAAAGCGTTAATAGAGTTTAAGTTTAATAATTCAATATTATCAATTAAAACAAATCTTTTTTTTTCATTAAATGATGATTTATTAAGGTTTATTATCAATTCTCTAATTTGATTTATATCAATATTTTTCTTATCTTCCAGGACATCAATTAGGTTAAAGTTTGGGTTAGATTTGTTTTGTATTAGTTTGTAAGATTTATTATTAAAGTTAATTGTATTATTTTCACAGTCGTAAGGATGTTCTTCATTTTCTGACAATACAAAATTAATTAAATGATATGCTAATGTTGATTTTCCAATACCTTTTTCACCAGATAAAAGAATTTTATTTGGCAAAATATTGTTTTTATATAATTTATATAATTGATTGAAAATTTTTTTATGCTCAAATAAATTTATTTGAGTTGAGGGATTTAAATTCATTTAATTAATTTTTTGAGTTGATTTAAAATTAAATCTTCATTTTTTTTAATATCTAAATTTGAATCAATTATTTTGTATGATTTTATGTTAGATTTAGCTAATTTTAAAAAGCCATTTTGAACTTTGTTGTAAAAACTAGCATTAAATTGATCATATCTATTTAATGATTTACGTTTTTTTAATCTTAAGAAAAGATTTTTTTTATTAACAATATTAAGAAATGTAAAATCAACTTTTATGTTTTTTAATAAATATTTATTTAATGTATTTATAATTTTAATATCAACACCCATCCCAAAGTGTTGATAAGCAATTGTTGAGTCTGTGAATCTATCAATTAAGATAATTTTTTTTTTATAAGATTTTTTTATAAGATTAACGTTTTCGCTTCTGGCAGCTAAGTATAAAAGTAAATCAGTTTTTACATTAAAATTAGATTTTTTATTTAAAATTAATTTTCTAATTTTTTCTGAGCTTAAACTACCACCAGGTTCTCTTATTTTTATGTATTTAATTTTATTTTTATCTAAAAATTTTGATACAACTTTAATGTGGTGACTTTTGCCACTACCCTCAATACCTTCAAAAACAATTATGGGTTTTTTAGACATCACCCCAAATTAGGTAGTTTAAGGATTTAAGCAATCTAGAAAAGAAATTTACTTTTTTAATTTCTTTTGAGGCAAGCAAATCATATTCACCTACTAATTCTTGGTCATAAACCACTTTTAATGTTGCAAGCTTTTGATCTTTATTTATTGGTGCTTCTACAGGGCCATCATAGTTTACTGATACTTTTAACAATTTTTTCTTCGCTTTTTTTATTGTCTTGTAAACATCCTCATTTGTATAAACATCAACTGTGCTTTCTTTTCCTAACCAAACATCTATTTTTTGAAAAGGTTTATTTGCTTCAGTTATTTTAACTAAATCAAAATTTGTAAGTGCATATGTTAACATTTTAGTACTTTCTTTAGATCTTGAATTTTTTGATTTAAAACCACTACCAACTGCAATTAACCTTCTACCATTTCTATCTATTGATGATGCTAATGAATATTTTTCTAAAGCAAGATATCCAGTTTTAATTCCATCTGCTCCTAAATTTTTGTATAATAGAGGATTTCTATTACCTTGTGTTATTGGATCACCTCCAGTTCTATCCCAAGTAAACTCCTTTTCTGCAAACATTTTATAAAATTCTGGATGTTCTTTAATTAAATATCTAGACATAATCATTATGTCTCTTACTGTTGAACGATTATCAGGATGATTAATTCCAGAAGAATTAGAAAAGATTGTATTATCCATACCTAACTCTTTAGCTTTTGCTGTCATTAAAATTGAAAATTCTTCCTCTGTTCCAGCTATACCTTCAGCTAATGCTACACAAGCATCATTACCAGATGCTATAATTATACCTTTAAGTAAATTTTCAACCGAAACTTCATCTCCAACCATTATAAACATGGAAGAGTATCCCGACGTAGATAACCTCCATGCTCTTTCTGAAATAATAAATTTCTCATCCATGCTTAAATCTCCTGACTTAATTAAGTCAAAAGCAATAATAGAAGTCATAATTTTTGTCATGGACGCAGGATAAATTGATAAATCTGCCTCTTTTTCAAAAAGAATTTCTCCAGAATGATAATCTTGAATTATTGCAGAAGTATGGTCTAATTTTTTAGACTCTTCAATTAAAGGACAGACCCAGAATATTTGATTTCCTAAATTAATTTCTTTTTTTATAAATTTGATCACATCATCAATTTTACTTTCTAATTTACTGTAAGTTTTTATCAGTTTACGGTTTTTAGGTTTTTCTTTAATAATAGATAAATCCATATCACCATAAATTGTCATTGTAAGTGTTCTTGGAATGGGTGTTGCTGTCATAAGCAATACGTCACAATCATTTCCACCTTTATCAGATAAACTTTTTCTTTGATTTACACCAAACTTATGTTGCTCATCAATAATAATTAATCCTAATTTTTTAAATTTAACTGTTTTTTGAAAAATTGCATGAGTACCAAATATAATATCTATATTATTATTTATTAGTTCATTAAGAATTATTTTTTTTTCTTTGTGGTTGGATTTACCAGAAATCAACTTTGTCGATATATTTGAAGGGAATATCTTTTTTGCTAAATCATAATGTTGTCTTGCTAGTATTTCAGTAGGAGCCATAACAGCCACTTGAAAACCAGAATTGATTGTATTAAATGCGCTTATTAAGGAAACTATTGTTTTTCCACTACCAACATCTCCTTGTAATAGTCTGAACATTTTTGTTGATGATGATAAATCTTTATTTATTTCGTTAACTGATTTGATCTGATCATTCGTTAATGAAAAATCTAAATTATTAATTAGTTTTTTTTGCTTAATTAAATTAATAATTTTATTTTTTTTCTTAAATTTTTTTATTTTTTTTCTTATTTCTGAATTAACTAAAAAAGTCGAAAATATTTCATCATAGGCGAGTCTTTGGTAAAAATGGTCTTTGTATTTTCCTATATTTTCATATTTGTGTAATTCTTTAATGGCATTTTTCCAACTGATATTATTGAATTTATTTAAAATTTTATTCGAATGCCATTCTTTAAGTTCAGGCAATTTATCTATTATTTGTTTGATAATTTTATTATAAATTTTCTCAGATATTCCATCAGTTAACGAATATTTATTATGTACTTGTTTTATTAAACTAGAATCCTCAGATACATACTTT
>QCHC01000009.1 GCA_003279765.1 Pelagibacteraceae bacterium AG-390-M19
ACAATGCTCTTATGTGAGAACCATCAACATCAGCATCCGTCATTATAATTATTTTACCATATCTTAAATCTTTTAAATCTATCTCCTGAGATTTAGGATCAAGTCCCAATGCATTAATTAATGTTACAATCTCATTTGAAGATATCATTTTTGCAAGAGCCTTTGTTCTTAGATCTGAACCGTTACCATTCCCGTTACCGTTCTTTTTTAAATTTATATCCTCAACATAAGTGTTTAAAATCTTACCTCTTAGAGGCAAAACAGCTTGATTTGCTCTATTTCTTCCTTGTTTAGCTGAACCCCCCGCTGAATCACCCTCAACTATAAATAATTCTGTTCCCTCTTGTTTTCCTATCTGACAATCGGCTAATTTTCCCGGTAGTCCACTTAACTCAAGAGCTCCCTTTCTTCTTACATTTTCTCTAGCTTTTCTAGCAACATCTCTTGCCATAGCTGCTTGAATAACTTTAGCCAAGACTATTTTTGCAATCGATGGATTTTGGTCAAACCAAATTGATAGTTTTTCATTAACTAATGTTTCAACAATCATTCTAACTTCTGATGAAACTAATTTGTCTTTAGTTTGTGAAGAGAATTTAGGGTCAGGAATTTTAGTTGAAAGTACACACGTTAATCCTTCTTTAATATCATCTCCTGAAATTGCTAATTTATTCTTTTTTAATAAATTATTTTCATTAGCATATTTATTTACAACCCTTGTAAGTGCACTTCTAAAGCCTAATAAATGCGTTCCACCATCTTTTTGATAGATATTATTAGTGTATGGAAATATATCTTCAACATAACCAGCATTCCATTTTAAAGAACACTCTATTTCAATATTATTTTTTTTACCTTCAATATAAATTGGCTTACGAAATAGGTCATTACCATTTTTATTTTGTAATTTTTCTCTTTTTTCATCTAAAAAATCTACAAACTCTAAAACACCTCCATCATATTTAAATTCAGATATTTTTTCTTTTTTTTGACTAGCATCAGTTAAAATTATTTTGATACCTTTATTTAGGAAAGCTAACTCTCTCATCCTTTTAATTAAAATATTTGCACTAAATTTAATTGACGAAAATATATCCTTAGAAGGTAAGAATGTTATTTGAGTACCTGTATTTTTAGATTTTCCAACTACTTTTAGAGGTGATTTTGCTTCACCATTTTTAAATTCTATAAAATATTTTTTTCCATCTCGATTTATTTCTAATTCTAGTTTTTCCGATAATGCATTAACAACTGAAACACCAACTCCATGTAATCCACCAGAAACTTTATATGAGTCATGATCAAACTTACCACCAGCATGAAGTTGAGTCATAATTACCTCAGCTGCTGATTTTTTTTCCCCTTTATGCATATCAACAGGGATACCTCTTCCATCATCATTTACAGTAATTGTTCCGTCAGAATTAATTTTTACATTAATATTTTTACAATGACCTGCTAATGCTTCATCTATGGAGTTATCTACAACCTCATAGACCATATGATGTAAACCCGTACCATCATCGGTATCTCCTATATACATCCCAGGTCTTTTTCTGACCGCTTCAAGACCTTTTAAAACCTTAATGGAGTCAGCTTGATATGTGTTTTTGTTTGTCATTTTTTTAAATTTTGGAAGAACTTAATTATAACATTTTTTAATAAAATTGCTGATTTATCTCAACAATATTTAGATAAAATGCTTAAATTATTGTTGAAAAACTTAATTAATTTTATGGCGGAGAGAATGGGATTCGAACCCATGAAAGGATTGCTCCTTTACACGCTTTCCAAGCGTGCGCCTTCAACCACTCGGCCACCTCTCCATTATTAATTGCTAATTTAATATATTATAATTAAACAATAACAACATGAACTTCAAAGAATATAAAGCAAGCTTAATATTTAGAAAATATAATAACAGTAAAATAATTATAAGATTTATTGAATATAAAATTAAAAATTTTTTTTTAACTACATTGGCAAAACTAAATATATTTAAATTTAATTCTAAGAAAATTATAGACCTCGGCTCTTTTAGGGACAACAGTTATATAAATTTTTTCTTGTTCTCCTTAAAAGATGAATATTCTTTTACTTACAACAACGACGAAAATGCAAAAAAATTATTAAGAAGAATTGGTTTTTTTAACTTCTTTAAATTCACAACAGCAAATTCATTTTTCAAAAATAAAAAAAAAATAAAAATAAATATGAAATCAAATGAGGAAAATAATAAAATTCAAATTGATACAAATTATTTTAATTATTTTTATGATACCAAAAATAATAAAACAAATCATATTGTTATGCCTTATTTTATGTATCCAAGAATCTATAACTCATTTTATAAAAAAATTAACATTTTAAAGAAACCTAATTTTAATATACGAGTTTACTTTTCTGGATCTGTTAATGTAGATGGCTACAGTAATTTTTATTGGAAGAAAGAACCTGAAAAATTTCCTAATAGAATAAAAATTATTAATTTAATAAAAAAAGAATTTGAGTCTGAAATTTATTTTATAAACTCAAAAAAAGATTTAAAAAGCTCTACATTTTTAAAAAAAAAAATTATTTTTTGTTTACATGAAAATGTAATTAAAAAAACAACATATAAATTAAATTTTAAAGAAAACTTAAATTTATTAAGTCTATCATGTTTCAATTTAAACTGTCCTGGTGTGGTTATGCCATTAAGTCACCATTTAATCGAGGGTATTAAGGTTGGATCAATACCAATAACAAATTGTAATGATTTAATATTTCCTAATTTAAATAATGAGAATTCATTGATTTATTCTAATTTATATGAGCTTAAAAATAAAATTCATGAGGCATTAAACATGAAAGAAGATGAGATTATTTTTAAAAGATCTAAAGTACAAGAGTTTTATAAGTTAAACTTGTCTCCTGAGAGTTTTAGGAAAAATTTTAATAAGATTGCATTTGATAGTAAATCTAAAATTATATGCTGCGATGATCATAGAAGTGTTGAAGGAATAGTTTAAAATATAAATTTTAGTATTTATTTTTCCTTACTAATTTTTAATACACCGATGAAAGCTTCTTGAGGTATTTCCACTCTTCCAAATTGTTTCGATCTAGCTTTACCTTTTTTTTGTTTTTCTAATAATTTTCTTTTTCTATCTGTAGCTCCACCGCCATGAATTTTTGTTAAAACATCTTTTTTAAACCCTTTTATAGTTTCTCTAGCAATAATTTTTCCTCCAATTGCGGCTTGAACAGGAATCATAAAATTATGTCTTGGAATTAGGTCTTTTAGTTTTTCACATACCTCTCTACCAGTTTTTTGAGCAAAATCTTTATGTATCATCATAGCTAAAGCATCAACAGCTTCGCCATTCACTAAAATACCAAGTTTTACTAAATCGCCTTCTCTATGCTCAATTATTTCATAATCAAAACTTGCATATCCACTTGTCATTGACTTAAGTCTATCGTTAAAATCAAATACAACTTCGTTTAAGGGAAGTTCATAATTTACTACTGCTCTATTGCCAGAATAGCTAAGGTTGGTTTGAACTCCTCTTTTGTCCTGACACATTTTAATTATTGAACCTAAATACTGATCTGGAGTAATAATAGTTGCCTTAATCCATGGTTCTTCAATATATTTTATTAACGTAGGATCTGGTAAACTTGATGGATTTTGTAAATCCATAGTATCACCATTATTCAAATGAACTTTATAAACTACTCCGGGAGTTGTTGTTAATAAATTAACATCAAATTCTCTTTCAAGTCGTTCAGTTACAATTTCTAGATGAAGTAAACCTAAAAACCCACATCTAAATCCTAGTCCTAAAGCTGAAGATGACTCTGGTTCAAAAGAAAAGCTTGCATCATTTAATTGTAACTTTGCTAAACCATCTTTTAATTTTTGAAACTCTGAACTATCTACTGGAAACAATCCACAAAATACTACAGGTTTACTTGGTTTAAAACCTGGTAAAGCTTCTTTTAATGGTTTTGTTGCGTCACAAATTGTATCTCCAACTTTTGTCTCTGATAAGACTTTTATTCCTGTTGTGATAAATCCTATTTCTCCTGTTTTTAATTCAGTGATATCAACTGGCTTTGGTGTAAAAACACCAACTTTTTCGACGATATATTCTTGATTTGTAGACATCATTTTGATCTTCATATGTTTAGAAAGTTTTCCATCTATAACTCTAACTAATATGACAACACCTAAATAAGTATCGTACCAACTATCGACTAATAAACATTTTAAATCCGATGAACTTTCTCCTTTTGGTGCTGGTAAAGTTTTAATAATTTGCTCCAAAATATCTCCTATTCCTTCACCGGTTTTACCAGAACACGGAATAGCATTCTCAGTATCTATCCCAATAACTTCCTCAATTTGCTTTTTTGTTCTTTCTAAGTCAGAAGCTGGTAAATCTACTTTATTTAATACTGGGACAATTTCATGATTTGTATCTAATGCCTGGTAAACATTGGCCAAAGTTTGTGCTTCAACTCCTTGTGTGCTATCCACAATCAAAATTGAACCTTCACAAGCATATAATGATCTACTTACCTCATAGCTAAAGTCAACATGGCCCGGGGTATCTATGATATTTAAAATATATTTTTTTCCATCTTTAGCTTTATAATTAAGCTTTACTGTTTGCGCCTTAATTGTAATACCTCTCTCTCGTTCAATATCCATTGAATCTAAAACTTGAGCTTTCATCTCTCTTTCAGTGAGCCCACCGCAACTATGAATTATTCTGTCTGCAATAGTAGATTTTCCATGATCAATATGTGCAATGATTGCAAAATTTCTTATATTATCAATTGAACTCATTGGCTTTAGGATCGAATTTTAGCGCCAGTTTTATTTTCCACTGTTTCTATAATTGATTTATTGATTTGATCTAAATCAGCATCTTTAAGAGTTTTTTCTTGAGATTGAATAGTAACACTGATTGCAATTGATTTTTGATTTTCTGGAATATTGTCACCTTCATAAACGTCAAAAACTTTGATGTTGGAAATCAAATTTTTATCAACATTTGATATGACATTTACTAAATCTTGAACATTAATTTTCTTATCAACTATAAAGGCGAAATCCCTTTCAGACTTTTGATAATCTGAAACAGAATATTTTGTTTTTTGATCTTTTAATAATTTTTTTGGTAATTTTAAATTATCAAGAAATATTTCAAAACCTACTAAAGACTCGGTTTTCATATCAATTTGCTTAATGATATTTGGGTGAATTTCACCAAAATATGCAGCTACACTTTCTTTACCTCTATTTAAAAACAATCTTCCTGATTTACCTGGATGATAATAATCAGGTGTTTCATCATCAATAAAAAATTTTTCTGAATCATAACCTGCTTCAACTAAAGTTTGAACTACATCTTTTTTAATATCAAAAACATCAACATTTCTCTCTTTTTCTAACCAAGAAAGACGAGATTTTTTTCCAGCTGCTAAACCACAAGCTACTATATTTTGTTCTCCAGGTTGTTTTCCAAAAAATGTTGGTCCTATTTCAAAAATAGATAAATCTTTAATTCCTCTATCTATATTTTTGCTCATATACATAACTAAATTTGAAAATATTGAATTTCTTAAAACTCCTAATTCTGAACTTATAGGGTTCACAATTTTTAATTCTTCATTTTGACCTTTAAAATGATCATTATATTTTGCATCAGTAAAAGACCATGTAATAGCTTCCAAATAACCTTTAGAAGCAACGGATCTTTGAAGGAAATGAAACAGTTTTTGAGTTTGAGTTAAAGTAGATTTTTTTCTCTCTTTGATTGGTTCTTCAATTTTTATCTTGTCATACCCAACTATTCTCACCAATTCCTCAACAATATCTATTTCCTGAATAATATCTGGTCTCCAAGATGGGATGGTTAATTTAAAAACTTTTTTATCCTTTTTGCATTTAAAACCGAGGTTATCTAAAATTTTTAACATATCTTTAGTTAAAATTTTAAAACCTGTTACTTTTTCAAATGAATTTGGATCAAATTTAATTATTGAATTTTTAAATGTACGAATTTTTTGGATATCAATCTTACTAATTTCACCACCACAAATTTCTTTAATTAAAAATGCTGCTTTATTTAAACCTTCTTCAATGGATAATTGGTCTATTCCTCTTTCAAATCTAAATTTTGCATCTGTATCAATATTTAATCTTTTTGCTGTTCTTCTGATTGATCTGGGATCAAAATAAGCTGACTCGATTAAAACATTATTTGTATCCATCTCTGTACCAGATCTTGTACCTCCGATGATACCACCAAGTCCTAACACACCTTTGTCATCACTTATTACACACATGTCATCTTCAAGCTTATAGTCTTTATTATCTAAGGCTGTAAACTCTTCGCCAGATTTTGAGTTTCTAACAGTTATTCCTTTTTCAATTTTATCGGCATCATAAGCATGTAATGGACGATTAATGTCAATCATTACATAATTTGTAATATCAACAATTGCTGAAATAGGTTTTTGACCTATAGAAATTAATTTATCCTTTAGCCACTTTGGACTGTCAGTATTTTTTACATTTGTTACCAAACAGCTTCCAAAAGAAAAACATCCTTGATTTTTTTCGTTTGTAATTTTTACTTTAACAGTTTGAGATTTTTTCGATTTTATTTTTTGTTCTTTAATCTGTTTTAATTTACCAAAACCTGAAGCAGCTAAATCCCTTGCTATTCCTCTAACACCAAGACAATCCGGTCTGTTGGGTGTGATAGATAAATCAATTAAATTGGAGCTTGATTGCGTAAAAAAACTTTTTCCTATGCTTTTGCTATATTTCGAAGATGAAAGCTCAGTAATTCCATCACTTTCCTCAGATAAATTTAGTTCAGATTCCGAGCAAAGCATTCCATAGGATGTGACATCTCTAATTTTTGCTATAATTAATTTAGTTTTATTTTTTGGTATAACTGCACCAGGAGGAGCATAGACAGTAATCAAACCTTCTCTAGCATTTGGTGCACCACATACCACCTTCTTAATTTCTTTTTCACCTACATCAACATCACAAACTTTTAAACGGTCTGCATTAGGATGTTTTTCGGTTTTTAAAATTTTTGCTACTTTAAATAAATCTAAACCTTCAGATAAATTTGCTACACTTTCAACTTCAAGTCCAATATCTGTTAATTTCTCAAGCAACTGTTCTTCCTTAGCACTAACAGTTAAATAATCTTTTAACCAATCAAATGTTATCTTCATCGACTTAATCCTCTATAGTTTGTGGGTACATCAAGAGGATCAAATCCAAAATGATTTAACCATCTGTAATCACAGTCAAAAAAAGCTCTTAAATCATTAATACCGTATTTTAACATTGCAAGTCTATCTATTCCTATACCAAATGCATAGCCTTGGTATTTAGCAGGATCAACTTTGACATTTTTTAAAACGTTTGGATGAACCATTCCACAACCTAAAATTTCAAGCCATTGATCTCCCTCTCCTATAACAATTTTGCCATCTTTAATTTCGTAACCAATATCTACTTCCGCAGATGGTTCTGTAAAAGGGAAATGACTTGGTCTAAATCTCATTTTAATTTTTTCCACTTCAAAGAACTCTTTAATGAAATAATTTAAACATCCCTTTAAATGACCCATGTTAATGTTTTTATCTATATGAAGGCCCTCAACCTGATGAAACATTGGTGCATGTGTTTGATCACTATCTGATCTATATGTTCTACCTGGAGCAATAATTTTAAAAGGTGGTTTATCCTTTAACATAGTTCTAATTTGAACTGGTGAAGTGTGCGTTCTTAACAAAACTTCTTTATTTTCGTCTAAATAAAAAGTATCATGCATGTCACGAGCTGGATGATTATCTGGAGTATTTAGTGCAGTAAAATTATTATATTCGTTTTCTACATCTGGTCCTTCTTCAACACTGAAACCTATTTCTGAAAATATAGATGAAATCTCATCTATAGTTTGAGATACAGGATGAATTTTTCCTCTAACAAAGGGTCTTTCAGGTAAAGTTATATCAACTTTTTCTTTTTCAAGTTTTTGATTAATTTCTTTTATTTCAATTTCCTTAATTTTTTCTGAAATAATAGATTGAAGTTCATCTTTTATTTTATTTAAATCAGCTGCAAAACTTTTTCTATCAGACTCTGGTATTGATCCTACAGTTTTGAATAAAGATGAAATTTGACCATTTTTACCAAATAACTCTGTTTTGACTGAATTGATTTCATCTAAGCTTAATTCATATTTAAGCTTTGATACAAATTGATCTCTAATATTTTTTATGTCTGACATATTAGTAGATTATTTCCTTAAGAAATAAAAACAATAGAGATTAATTTAAAGCGGATTGAGCTTTTTGTACAATTGTTTTAAATGCTTCTGGACTATCGTAAGCAATTTCAGCTAAAATTTTTCTATCTATTGCGACACCACATTTACTTAAACCATTAATGAATTTTGAATAAGTCATACCCTCTGCTCTAACACCAGCATTAATTCTCTGTATCCATAATGATTTGAAATCTCTTTTTTTATTTCTTCTATCTCTGTATGCATATTGCATGGATTTCTCCATAGCTTGTTTGGCAACTCTGATGGTATTTTTTCTTCTGCCCCACTGACCTTTTACGGCTTTCAAAACTTTTTTATGCTTTGCTTTACTTGTTACACCTCTTTTTACTCTTGCCATTATTACCCTCTTAAACTGTAAGGCATATATGATTTAACAATTTTGCCGTCTTGTTTAGACAAAGTTGTAGTGCCTCTTAATTTTCTAATTTGTGAATTCGTTCGTTTAATCATGCCGTGTCTTTTACCTGCTTGAGCAGATATAACTTTGCCCTTGGCTGATATCTTAAATCTTTTTTTTGCTGAGCTTTTTGTTTTTAATTTTGGCATAATTCTGCGGACTTATACAAAGAATGTTGAAATTTTACAACCTCTATTAAAGCTTATAAAGGTTGAATTACCATGATCATTTGCTTCCCATCAAATTTAGGTTGCAACTCTACTCTACCAATATCCTTCATATCCTCTTTTATTTTACCCATCAGTTCATTTCCTAAATGAGAGTGTTGGAGTTCTCGGCCTTTAAACCTGATAGTAAATTTAACTTTATCTCCTTTAGAGATAAATTTTTTTGCATTTTTGACCTTAAATTCATAATCATGAGTTTCAGTTACAGGTCTCATTTTAATTTCTTTTAATGAAATTATTTTTTGTTTCTTTTTTGCAAGATTTGCTTTTTTTTGTGCATCATATTTATACTTTCCCATATCCATGATTTTGCATACAGGCGGATTTGCGTTAGGTGCAATTTCTATTAAATCCAAACCTTGGTTTTTTGCCATTGATATAGCTTCATTGGTGTTGATCACTCCAAGATTTTCACCATCACTTGCGATAACTTGAACATCAGGTGAAGATATTCGGTTATTAGATCTTGGACCTCTATCCTTTGTTCTTCTTTGAAAATAGTTTTGTTTGAAATCTGCCACTTAGTTTGATGATGCTTTATTTAAAGCAGAGAAAGTTTTTAAAAATGAATCTATATCCATATTTTCTTGTTTGTTAGAGTCTAACCTTCTAATAGTTACTGAATTGGAGTCAACTTCTTTTTTACCACAAATTAATAAAAGAGGTATTTTTGCTAAAGAATGATCTCTAATTTTATAATTTAAGTTATTATTTTTGATATCAACTGCAGAACTTAAGCCTGCATCTTTAATTTTTTTAGAAACTTCTATTGCGTAATCATTAAATTCTTCTGAAATTGGAATTACCATAGTTTGTAAAGGTGAAATCCAAAAAGGAAATTTACCGGCATAATTTTCAATCAATATTCCTATAAATCTTTCTAAAGAACCAAACAACGCTCTATGAAGCATAACAGGAACTTTTTTTGTTCCATCTTTATCAACATATGATGCATCTAACCGTCCAGGTAAATTTAAATCGACTTGTAAAGTTCCACATTGCCAATCTCTTCCAATAGCATCTCTTAAAACAAATTCAATTTTTGGTCCGTAGAAAGCACCTTCACCTTTATTAATACTATATTCTAACTTAGAGGCTTTAACTGCTTCAAGAAGTGAAGCTTCAGCCTTGTCCCAAACCTCATCATCTCCTACTCTAACTTCTGGTCGATCTGCATATTTTAAAATTACATTTTCAAAACCAAGGTCTTTATAAATATCTAAAATTAAATTTGTTACATTTAAACACTCACTCGTAATTTGATCTTCCGCACAAAATATATGCGCATCATCTTGTGTAAAAGCTCTTACTCTAAGTAAACCATGTAAAGCACCCGATGGTTCGTAACGATGAACCTTGCCAAATTCTGTGATACGTAATGGAAGATCTCTATAACTTTTTAAACCCTGATTAAATACTTGTATATGACCAGGACAATTCATTGGTTTTATCGCAAACACTTTTTCATCAGGAGTTTCTGATGTGTACATATTCTCTCCATATTTTTCCCAGTGACCAGATTTTTCCCATAATTGTCGGTCTAAAATTTCAGGTGTATTTACCTCTTTGTATCCGGCAGCGTCTTGTCTGCTTCTCATATAATTAATTAATTTTTGAAATAATGCCCATCCTCTCTCATGCCAAAAAACTGAGCCCGGACTTTCTTCTCTAAAATGAAACAAGTCCATTTCTTTTCCTAATTTTCTATGATCTCTTTTTTCTGCCTCTTCTATTCTTTTTAAATATTCATCTAAATCTTTTTGAGAAGCCCAGCTTGTACCATAAATTCTTTGTAGCATTTCATTGTTTGAATCACCTCTCCAATACGCTCCTGAAACTTTCATTAATTTGAAGTATTTTCCAATTTTACCTGTAGAAGAAAGATGTGGTCCTCTACAAAGATCATGCCAATCTCCATGAAAATAAATTGAAACATCTTCATTCTCAGGTATTGCTTCAATTAACTCAGCTTTATAGATCTCACCTTTTTTTTTAAAATGATCTATGGCTTTATTTCTGTCCCAAACTTCCCTTTTTGTAATCTCGTCTCGATCAACAATTTCTTTCATTTTATTTTCAATCTTTGTTAAATCATCTTCTGTAAATGGATCTTTTCTAGCAAAATCATAATAAAATCCGTTTTCGATTACAGGGCCAATCGTAACTTGTGTTCCTGGAAACAATTCTTGCACTGCCATTGCTAATATGTGAGCAGTATCATGTCTAATGGTTTCTAGACCCTCAGGATTTTTAGATGTAAAAATTTTTACCGAACAGTCTTTTTCAATTAAATGTTCTAAGTCTTTTAACTCGCCATCTACACTTATTACCATTGCTTGTTTAGCTAATGATTTGCTAATTTTTTCTGCTACTTCTAATCCAGTAACTTTGTTTGGGAAATCAATATTATTTCCATCAGGTAATGTAATTATAGGCATTTAATTTATTAATCTTTTATACTCTGAATAAGTAGAAAAGCACATTTTTTCAACATTAAATTTTTGAACTATATTTTTTCTTCCCTCAATACCAATTAATTTTAATTGAGTTTCGTCAATTGTCAGAGTTTTTAAAATTTTCTGACTTAAAGACTTTGCATCACCCGCTTTAAATAAATAGCCTGTTTTTTCATCAACGACAGTCTCATTAGAACCACCAATATTACTTGCAATAATTGGTTTCTCCATAGATTGGGCCTCTACGGAAACTCTACCAAAAGCTTCTGGTTCAATAGAAGCTGAAACAATTATATCAGAAACTTTGTAAGCTAATGCCATATCTTTACAATGATCGATAAATCTTAGCTGTTTAGTCAGCCTATATTGTTCTGAAAGCCTTATTAGTTTTTTTTTATACAAATCTCTTCCCTGATCACTTCCAAGGATAACAGCATAAAATGCCTCATAACCTAATTCAATATTTACAAGATTGATTGCTTCAATAAATACCTCTTGTCCCTTCCAGGTAGTTAATCGTCCAGGTAAAAGTATAATCTTTTTATCTTTTTCTATTTCCCATTGTTTTAATAATTTTTTCTCTTCAGTTTCAAGTTTTGTGGTAGGGTCAAAATAATCAACATTAATTCCTCTAAATACTACTAATAATTTTTTTTTTTGATTTAAGTAATTTGAATAATTTTCTTTGATGTGTGAAAAAATAAAATTTGATCCTGCAATAATTAAATCAGATCGAACCATTACTGAATTATATAATTTTTTCAAATTACTTTTAAAATTATAAGTTCCATGAAATGTAGTCACAAACTTTCTACTTGTTATCTTGGAGGCTATTAAACAAGACCACGCAGGCGCTCTACTTCTGGCGTGTACTATCGAAATATTATTAAATAAAATGATAAAAGTTAAAATTATTGCATTAATAAAAATTAATATTGGATTTTTACTTTGAACTGGAAGTCTAAAAACTTTTACTTTATTTTTATCTACAAATTTAAGCAACTCACCACCACTAGTAACTATAAATGATTTACATCCGTTTTCTGACAAATAGTGAGCAATATCATAACAGCCGGTCTCTGCACCACCATATCCAAGTTTTGGGATTACTTGCAAAACTTTTAAATTAGATGACATTTGATATGATTATATATTAATTAGCAATTCTTATAAACGATTATGGCAAATTTCAGATTCCACAAAATTTCAAAGACTAAGAAAATTAGACATATTTGTAAAATTTATAAAAATTCTCCATTCATAGTTTTCTTACATGGATTTATGTCAGATCTTGAAGGAAAAAAGCCAGAAGCTTTTTTAAAATTTGCAAGAAAAAATAAAATAAGTTTTCTTGCTTTAGAGTATTCGGGTCATGGAAAATCTACAGGTAAATTCACAAATGGAAATATTTCAAAATGGACTAAAGAAACTTCTACGTTAATAAATAAATATATAAAAAATAATAATTTCTATGTCATTGGTTCAAGTATGGGCGCTTGGATTGCTTTAAGACAATTCAAAATATTTAAAAAACAAATTATAGGATTTTTAGGTATTGGGTCGGCACCTGAGTTTTTAGAAAATTTGATGTGGAAAAAATTCTCCAAAAAAATAAAGCAAGAAACAATCCAAAAAGGTATATATCACCTAAAACATGGGAATTATGAGTATCCAATCACTTATCAGCTTATAAAAGATGGAAGAAAAAATAGAGTTTTAAATAAAGAAATAAATTCAAAAATTAATATTACCATGGTGCATGGTGAATATGATGAAGCTGTACCAGTAAGTTATTCGAGAAAAGTTTTAAAACTATTTCCTAAAGCAAAAAAGAAATTAATCATTGTAAAAAAAGGTGACCATAGCTTGTCAAATAAGAAATGGCTCAATATAATTTTAAAAGAATTAAAATTATTAATTAACTAACTTCTTTTATAACTTTTTTTAGACTGATAGGGTTTTTTAATTTATCTAACATTTCTTTAGGACAAACTTGAATGAAATTATTAATTTCATTATCATAATTTTCAATTATTTCTTTAGATAACAAAGATCCTGTCTCTTCATGGTGTTCTTTGATTAAATTTTTTAAATTTTCTCTCCAATAATCTGTTTCAACATTCTGCCAAACAACTGATTCTGGGTTTACTTTTTTTTCAAATTCTTGTGATTTGTCATAGATAAATGCCATACCACCTGTCATACCAGCAGCAAAGTTATCTCCAACATCTCCAAGAATTACTACAGTTCCACCAGTCATATATTCACAGCCGTTAGAGTCACATCCCTCAATAACCGTAACTGCACCTGAATTTCTTACAGAGAATCTTTCACCGGCTTGACCAGCTGCAAAAAGTTTTCCAGATGTTGCTCCGTATAGAACTGTATTTCCTAAAATAGTATTTTCATTCGAAACTAAGTTACTTTCCTCTGGTAGTCTTATAGAAATTGTAGCTCCTGAAAGACCTTTGCCAACATAATCGTTTGCATCACCTTTTAATACTAACTTCAAACCTTTGGATGAAAAGGCTCCAAAAGATTGACCAGCTGACCCTTTAAAATTTAATACTAAAAAATTATCATCAAGTTTTTCATAACCATATTTTTTATATAAATGGTGAGAAATTCTTGTTCCAACTGCTCTATGAGTATTTTTAATTAAATATTCTTTTTCAATTTTTTCAGAATTATCTAAAGCTTTTTCAATCTCAGGCCATATTTCTTGGTCTAAAGTATCTGGCACTGAATTAATTTCTTGGCTTTCACAGTATCTAGCATTGTTTCCAGAATCTGCTTGAACAAACAAAGGATTTAAATCTAAATCATCTAAATTAGGTGAACCCTTACTAACTTGTTTAAGTAAGTCAGTTCTACCTATAATGTCATTTAATGATTTAAAGCCTAATTTAGCTAGAATTTCTCTAACCTCAGTTGCTATAAAAGTAAATAGATTAACAACTTTATCTGGTGTTCCGATAAATTTTTCTCTTAATTTTTCATCTTGAGTACAGACACCAACGGGGCAAGTATTTGAATGACATTGTCTTACCATTATGCATCCCATTGCAACTAGAGCAGTTGTTGCAACTCCATACTCTTCTGCTCCCATCATGGCTGCTATAACAACATCTCTACCTGTTTTAATTCCTCCGTCAGTTCTGAGTGTAACTGTGTGTCTAAGATTATTTAATGTTAAAACCTGATTAGCCTCTGTTAATCCCATCTCCCACGGGATACCTACGTATTTTACACTTGTTTGCGGTGTAGCTCCAGTTCCGCCGTTATGTCCTGAAATTAGTATTATATCTGCTTTTGCTTTAGCAACTCCTGCAGCAATAGTCCCAACTCCTGAGGATGCAACCAGTTTTACTCCTACTCTTGCTTTTGGATTAATCTGTTTTAAATCATAAATAAGCTGTGCAAGATCTTCAATTGAATAAATATCGTGGTGTGGTGGAGGAGAAATTAGTGTTACTCCAGGTGTTGAGTGTCTTAACTTTGCTATTTCATCAGTTACTTTGAAGCCTGGAAGTTGTCCACCTTCTCCAGGCTTTGCACCTTGTGCAATTTTTATTTCAATCTCATTACAATTATTTAAATAATTAACTGTTACACCAAATCTTGCTGAAGCTATTTGTTTTACTCTTGAGTTTGCGCTATCTCCATTATCTAAAACTTTAAATCTTTTTTCATCTTCACCACCTTCACCACTACAAGAAGCTCCTTTAATTCTATTCATACCTGTAGCCAAAGTTTCATGCGCCTCTTTAGATAATGCACCATGAGACATGCTTCCGCTTCCAAATCTTTTTAAAATATTTTCTATTGGCTCTACTTCTGAAATATCTATAGATCCCCTTAATTTTTTTTCTCTAAAATCAATTAAGTCCCTTAAATTTATTGGTGGTAAATTATAAATACCCTCCGCATATCTTTTATAAGCGTCATAAGAATTAGAACCAACTGCACTTTGGAGTAAATGTATAAGTTTCCCTTGGTATTGGTGTGTTTCTCCATTTTTTCTATATCTATAAATCCCTCCGATAGGAAGGATTGTATCAGTGCTTTCAAATGCTTCTTTATGAATTGCTCTTATTTTTTTTTCAATTCCAGTAAGTCCAATACCAGAAATTTTAGACACAACTCCTGGAAAATAATCCGAAACAATAGTTCTACTTAATCCAACAGTTTCGAAATTGCATCCACCTCTGTAAGAACTTAAAACAGAGATACCCATCTTAGACATGATTTTTAATAAACCTGCATTGACAGATTTAATGTATCTTTCAACGCATTCTTCAAAACTAAACTTTCCAAATAATTTTTTTTCAAATCTTTGATATAAGCTATCAAATGCCAAATAAGGATTGACCGTTGTTGCTCCAACACCAATTAAAGTTGCAAAAGAGTGTGTATCTAATGCTTCTCCAGATTGGACATTGATTGACACATAGCCTCTTAATTTTTTCTCAATTAAATACGAGTTAATTGCACCAACTGCAAGCAGCATCGGAATTGGAAGTTTTGAGATTGACAAATCTTTATCGCTAAGAATTAATTGCGTAACACCCTGTCTAACAGCAATTTCTGCATCTTTTTGAATTTTTTTAATAGCATCGTACAAACTATTATTTTCTGCAAAGGTACAATCAATTATTGCTGAGTTGTTTCCAAAAAAATCAATGAATTTTTCAAACTGAGAATTAGATAAGATTGGGCTATTCAGAACATAAATATTCTGTTTTGTTAAATTATCAAAATCTAGAATATTGCCAAGATTTCCAAATCTTGTTTTTAAACTCATCACTTTATTTTCTCTCAACGAGTCTATTGGTGGATTTGTAACTTGACTAAAATTTTGTCTAAAAAAATGATAAAGAGGTCTATATTTATCTGATAACACAGCTAAAGGGGTATCATCACCCATAGACCCTGTTGCCTCTTTTGCATCCTCTGCCATAGGGTGTAAAATTAATTCAAGATCCTCTAAACTAATTCCAAAAGTATATTGTCTTCTTCTTAAATCATCACCTGAATAAGAATTTTTTTCATCCTCAATCGTTAGCTTGTCATCTAAATCAATAATTTGTGAATTAAAATGCTTGTACTCTTTTGCTAAATAATCCTTAATTTGTTTATTAGTAAATACTTTACCTTTTTCAATTCTTACTCCAATAATTTCTCCAGGACCTAATCTTCCTTTTGATAAAATTCTTTTTTCATTTAGCTCAATCATCCCAGTTTCTGAGCCTGCAAACAATAATTTATCCTTTGTGATTGCATATCTTAAAGGTCTTAATCCATTTCTATCATTCGCAGCAATAACCCACTCGTTGTCAGTTCCAGCTATAGCAGCAGGTCCATCCCAAGGTTCCATCGTGCTATTTAAAAAGTTAAATAATTGCTGATGATCTTTTGGCAAGGTTTTATTTTTCTTGGACCATGCATCAGGAACTAACATTAGTTTAGCCAATGGTGCAGGTTGACCTGAAATATTTAATAATTCGAAAACATTATCTAGAGCTGCAGAATCTGAGGCTCCTTGTTGAATAACTGGCTTAAGATTTTCTATATCATCAAACAATGGACTATTCATTTCTTGTTCATGAACTTTCATCCAATTTTTATTTCCCCTATAAGTATTAATTTCTCCATTATGTGCAATTGCTCTGAATGGTTGAGCAAGATTCCAGCTCGGAGCTGTGTTGGTTGAAAACCGCTGATGAAATATTGCGTATCTTGACACAAATCTTTCATCATTTAAATCTAGATAAAATTCTGAAATTGCTTCAGCTAAAAACATTCCTTTGTAAATAATTGACTTTGAACTTAACGAACAAATATAAAAATTATTTAATGAATTTTTGAAAGCTTCATTTTCGATTTTTCTTCTTGTCTCATAAATTTTTCTCTCCAAATCTTTATTTGTGAGTTCTTTGTTGTGGGGTTTAAAAAGTACCTGAATAATCTCAGGCATAGTTTGAAAAGCTTTTTCACCTAAAACTTTTGGATTAACAGGAACCTGTCTCCAGCCATAAATATTAAAATCATTTTTCGTTAGTTCGCTTTCAACGATTGTTTTACAACTCTCTTGTGCTGCATAGTCATTACGTGGAAGAAAAATCATTCCTACGCAGATGTCAGAACTATCATGCGTATGTCCTGTAACCTCAATTTTCTCAATAAAAAAATCTTTTGGAATTTCTACGTGAATTCCAGCTCCATCTCCTGTTTTCCCATCAGCATCTACTGCACCCCTATGCCAAACTGCTTTTAATGCTTCAATTCCATATTCAACTACATTCCTAGATTTTTTTCCCTCTGTTGAAGCTATTAAACCTACTCCACAAGCATCATGTTCCATATCCTCTGAATAGACATTATTTTTCTTAAGTAGATCAAAATTTTTTTTATAGGTTTTCATTAAGCTACTTTTTTTTCATTTTTGGATTTTGTTTCTAAATGATTTTTTATGGAATTGGCTGCGTCTCTTCCATCTTTAATTGCCCAAACAACTAATGAGGCTCCTCTAACTATATCCCCAGCAGCAAAAACGCCACTTAGATTAGTTTCCATAGTATCGAAATCAGTCTTTATTGTTCCCCATTTTGTAACTTGAAGTTCATTGCTATCAAATAAATTAGGTAAATCCTCAGGATCAAATCCAAGAGCTTTAATAACCATATCTACTTTTATTTCGTAGCTTGATCCCTCTTGTACTTCAGGTTTTCTTCTTCCAGTTTCATCTGGTTCACCTAACTTTATTTGATCTACAACTAAATTTTCTACCTTATTAGTTCCTTTAAATTCTTTAGGACTAGATAACCATACAAATTCAACACCTTCTTCTTCTGCATTTGCAACTTCTCTTGCTGAACCAGGCATATTTTCTTTATCTCTTCTGTACAAGCATTTTACTGATTTTGCTTTTTGTCTTACTGAAGTTCTCACACAATCCATTGCTGTATCACCTCCACCAATTACAACAACATCTTTTCCTTCTGCATTTAAAATTCCCTTGTCAAATAATTCAACCTCATCACCCAATCCTTTCTTGTTTGATGCTGTAAGAAAGTCCATTGCTGGAAAAATATTATCTAAATCATTACCTGGTAAATTTACTTCTCTTGCTTTGTAAACTCCTGTTGCAATTAATACTGCATCATGTTTTTTTCTCAATTGCTCTAAACTTGCATCCTTGCCAACTTCAAAATTATGTATGAATTCGATTCCACCATCTTTTAAAAGTTTTGTTCTTCTTTCAACTATTTCTTTTTCTAATTTAAAATTTGGAATTCCATATATTAACAATCCTCCAGCTCTATCATAACGATCGTAAACTGTAATTTTATACCCATTTTTTCTTAACTGTTCTGCCGCTGCTAATCCTGCAGGACCAGCTCCTATAATTCCAACACTTTGATTTTTTTCATTTGTAACTTCAATTGGTTTGACCCAACCTTGTTCCCAGGCTTTATCTGTTATATATTTTTCTACAGAGCCAATTGTAACTGTTCCATGACCAGACTGTTCAATTACACAATTACCCTCACACAATCTATCTTGCGGACAGATTCTTCCACAAACCTCAGGCATATTGTTAGTGCTTTGGGAAAGCTCGTATGCTTCTTTTAATCTTCCCTCAGCAGTTAACTTTAGCCAATCAGGAATATTGTTACTTAAAGGACAATGAACCTGACAGAAAGGAACACCACACTGAGAACATCTACTTGATTGCTCTTTAGCTTTTTCATTGATATATTCGTCATAAATCTCGTTAAAATCCTTTTTTCTTTGATCAACTTCCCTTTTAGGTGGAGTTTGTTGACCTATTTTTACAAATTTTAACATTTTTTCAGTCATAAAAAATACAATTTTCGGCAAATTATATAATGATTTTATTTAATAAAGCATTAAATAGGTCATATTTATTGACCTTTAATTTCTCATTTTTGTTATAAATAAACAGGTTTCTAATAAATGCATAGCTACTATGATCAAATCGTATTGTTTGAAATATAAACTTTATAAGCTACGAAGAAATTATGTTTCAGAATATTATAGAAGTTTTAATCCTTTCAGCAATTCAAGGGATCTCAGAATTTCTTCCAATAAGTTCTTCTGCACATTTAATTTTAGTTTCAAGTTTATATGAATTTAAATCTAGCTCATTACTAATTGATATTAGTCTTCATTTAGGATCTCTTGCTGCAATAGTTTATTATTTCAAAGAAGAGCTATTAAACATCGATAAAAATAAGAGATTAATAAGTTTAATTATTATTGGATCTATTCCATTAATAATCTTTGGATATATTTTATATACCACAGGATTAATTTATAGCTTACGAAACATTGAAACTATTGCATGGACAACTTTAATATTTGCAATTGCTTTATATATTTCAGACAAAAGTCGCTTTGATAAAAAAATTTCTTCAAATTTAAATATTCAATCAATTCTATTTATAGGAATAATGCAAATTTTATCTTTAATACCAGGGGTAAGCAGAGCGGGTGTTACAATAACAGCTGCGAGAATTTTGAAATTTAATAGAGTGGATTCGAGTAAAATATCTTTTTTACTATCTATCCCAGCATTAGCTGGTGCAAGTGTACTTAGTTTAAAAGATATTTTTAGTCAACCAACGGAATTTAATTATTTGGTAATAATTGCAATTATATCTTCTTTTATTTTTTCTTTTTTAACAGTTAAATATTTTTTAATTTTTATAAATAAGTTTTCAATGAATGCATTCGTAATTTATAGAATAATAATTGCTTTAGTATTGTTTAGTTTAATTTATTAAATTTTTGCTCTTTTTATAAGAGGGAGTAATTGTGATAATAAAACTCCACACAAAATAAAAAAGCATCCAAGTATATTATTTATATCTAATACTTGATTTAAAACAAACCATGCCGCTACAGTTGCAAATACACCCTCAAGAGAGAAAATAATTGCTGCTGGTGCAGGTGTAATATTTTTTTGTGCATAAATCTGTAATACAAATGCAAATCCTCCAGATAATATTCCAGCATACAATATAGAATATATTTCCATTAGAATGTTGTTCCAAACAAATTCTTCATAAAGAATTCCAATTAAAAAAGATAAAACAGCTACGATTAAAGTTTGAATTGCTCCAATTGTAAGTGGAAGACTATATTTAAAAATAATAATACCAGTAAATATAATGTGTGTGCTCCAAAATAGAGCTCCAAGTACAACTAAAGTATCACCCAACCTAACAGTTGCATCATAAAAATTTGTTAATAAATATCCTCCAATTAAACACAAAATTACTGAAGGCCAAACACTCCAGTGAATTGATTTTTTTCCAAACAGATAAATTATGATAGGCACCATAGGCACATAAAAGATTGTAAAAAAGGCTGCATTTGCAACATCTGTATAGAGCAAAGCAACCTGTTGTAATGCAGAACCTAAAAATAAGGATAGTCCTATTAAAGACACATAAATTATAAATGTTTTTTTATCTGTTTTAAATTCTGATTTAAAATTTTTTAACTCAAATAAAATTACGAGTGGGGTAATAGCTAAAAAACCAACAAAGAATCTGACTGCATTAAATGTAAAAGGACCAATATTGTCCATCCCAGTATCTTGAGCAATAAAGGTTGTGCCCCATATAAAAGTGCATAACAAAGCACTAAATAGGGAAATGGACTTAGACATTTTTGATTATACAGCTAGCTTATAGGCAAAATTTTTGCCTAAGTTTTCTTTAAGGTCATTGTTAAATCTTGCAGCTTCAGCACCGTCGATGATTCTATGATCATAAGACAAAGAAATCGGAAGCATTGTTCTAATTTGAAACTTTCCATTTATATAAATTTGTTTTTTCTCTGACCTACCTACTCCTAAAATTGCTACTTCAGGATAATTTATTATTGGTGTAAAAAATGACCCACCTATTCCTCCTAGGCTAGTTATAGTCATTGAACCACCAAACAATTCCTTTTTATCTATTTTTAAATTTCTACAAAGCTCGCTTACCTCCCTTAATTCTCTACTAATATGAGAAATTTTTTTATTATTAGCATTTCTAATTTTTGGAACCATTAGTCCATTTGGAGTGTCTACAGCTATACCTATATGGTAATATTTTTTCATTGTCATTTTACCTGTTTCAATTTCATCAATAGAAGAATTAAAACTTGGAAACTTTTTTAAAGAGGCAACTAAAGCTTTTACAATAAATGCTAAAGGAGTAATTTTAATTTTTTCTCCTGTATAAATATCAGTCAAAGAATTTCTAAAGCTTTCCATTTCTGTAATATCAGCCTCATCATGATTTGTAACATGAGGTATAGTGTTCCATGAATTTGTCAAATACTTTGATGATAATTTTTTTACTCTTGGTATATCTTTAATCTCTATTTCACCAAAATCTGAATGCTCAAATTCATTTTTAATTTTATTTGGTTTTTTTTCCTCAACGACTTCAGCGTTATGGGTTGATCTTAATGCTACAAATTGTTTTATATCGTCTTCAACTACTCTTCCATCTTTCTCACTTCCTAAAACTTTATTTATATCTACACCAAGTTCTCTAGCAAATTTTCTAGCTTTTGGGCTTGCTGATGAAATGTTAGATACATTATTTAAAATTTTAGTTTGTTGTTGAATTTCAGGTTTTATTACTTCAATTTTTTTAAACTCTTTTTCTATTATTGGTTTCTCTTCATTTTTTTGATTTACCTGTGATGATTTTTCTAAAGTTAAAATTAAATCTCCTTCGGATACTTTATCTCCAACTTTTATATTTAAGTTAGAAATTTTACCTTTAAAACTAGATGGTATTTCTACGCTAGACTTGTCACTTTCTATTGTAATTAAAGGGTCATTTTTTTTAATTGATTGACCTTTTTTTACTAATACCTCAATAACCTCAACATCTTTAAAATCTCCTATATTTGGTACCTTAATTTCAATATCTGACATTATAATTTTGTTGGCATAGGTTTCTCACCATCAATTTTGTATTTTTTCATAGCATCTTTCGCATATTTTGAAGCTATCAATTGTTCTTTCGCTAAAATGCTTAATCCATAAGCAACTAAATGTTCTTTATCTACCTCAAAGAATTTTCTTAAATTTTTTCTAGTATCACTTCTTCCAAAACCATCCGCACCTAACGAATAAAAGCTCTTATTGTTTGTGTAAGGTCTTATTTGATCAGAATTCATTCTCATATAATCAGATGCTGCCATAATTGGACCTTCAGTACTTCCAAGACATTGCTCTACATATGATTTTTTAGGAGTTTTATCTGGATTTAGAAGATTATATCTTTCAACTTCCATTCCATCTTTTCTTAACTCATTAAAACTTGTAACACTCCATATTTCACTATCAATTTGATAGTCATTTTGTAAAATTTCAGCTGCTGACATCATCTCTCTTAATATTGTTCCTGAGCCTAAAAGTTGAAGTTTTGTTTTTTTATATTTATTAAATTCTTTTATCTTATACATTCCTTTAAGAATTCCTTCTTCGCAATTTTTATCCTTAGGCATTTCAGGATGTGAATAATTTTCGTTCATTGTTGTAATATAATAAAAAACATTTTCTTTCTTCTCATGCATTCTTCTTAGACCCTCTCTAAAAATAGTTGCTAATTCATAATGAAATGTAGGATCATAAGTTACACAATTAGGAATTGTTGATGCAATCAAATGACTATGTCCATCTTGATGTTGTAATCCTTCACCTGCTAATGTTGTTCTTCCAGCTGTTGCACCAACTAAAAAACCTCTGGCCTGGCTATCTCCAGCAGCCCAAGCTAAATCTCCAATTCTTTGAAATCCAAACATAGAATAAAAAATGTATATTGGAATCATTTCAATATCATGATTTGTGTAAGCAGTTGCAGCTGCTATCCAAGAAGACATCGCTCCTGCCTCATTAATTCCTTCTTCAAGTACCTGTCCACTTTTATCTTCTCTATAAGAACTTAGTTGTGCAGCATCTTCGGGCTCATATTTCTGTCCTTCGTGAGCATATATTCCGATTTTTTGAAAAAATCCTTCCATACCGAATGTTCTTGCTTCATCTGGGATAATTGGAACTAATCTAGGCGAAATATTTTTATCTCTTAACAAATTAGTTAACATTCTTACGAGAGCCATTGTAGTAGACATTTCTTTTTCACCAGTTGAAACTTTCATAAAATCAAAAATATCTTTTGATGGCGCTTTAATAGGTTTTGCAAAGGTTGACCTCTCTGGCAAATAACCTCCCAATTTAAGTCTTCTCTCTTTTATGTATTTAATCTCTAGAGATTTCTCATCAGGCCTAAAATATTCTATTTTTCTAACTTGTTCATCAGTTAGAGGAACATCAAAACGATCTCTATAATACATAAGATCATCCACATCTAATTTTTTAGTTTGGTGAGTAGTGTTTACACTTTCACCTGTTTTTCCCATTCCATATCCTTTGATTGTTTTTGCAATAATAACTGTTGGACTTCCTTGGTTTTTAATTGCTTTATCATAAGCTGCATATACCTTATGGGGATCGTGTCCTCCTCGATTTAATCTCCAAATATCTTTATCTGACATAGATGAAACCATCTCCAAAGTATCTGGATTTTTTCCAAAAAACTTTGCTCTCACATATGCACCATCTCTTGCTTTCATAGCCTGGTATTCACCATCAACAGTTTCATTCATAATTTTTACTAATTGACCAGTTTTGTCATTAGCTAACAATGAGTCCCAGTATGAACCCCAAATAACTTTTATTACATTCCATCCAGCGCCTCTAAAGCTACCTTCAAGTTCTTGAATAATTTTTCCATTTCCTCTTACAGGGCCATCAAGTCTTTGGAGATTACAGTTAATTACAAAAATTAAATTATCTAATTTTTCTCTGGCCGCTAATCCAATTGCACCCATGGATTCTGGTTCATCCATTTCACCGTCTCCTAAAAAGGCCCAGACCTTTCGTCCCTCATCTTTAATCAATCCTCTATTGATTAAATATTTCATGTATCTTGCTTGATAAATTGCAAGCATTGGTCCTAACCCCATCGAAACAGTCGGAAATTGCCAAAAATTTGGCATTAGCCAAGGGTGAGGGTATGAAGATAATCCTCCAGGATTTACTTCCTGTCTAAAACTATCTAATTGTTTCTCATTCAATCTGCCCTCTAAAAATGCTCTAGCATACATTCCTGGTGCGCTGTGCCCTTGAAAATATACCAGATCACCTCCAAATTTATTATTTTTTGCTCTCCAAAAATGATTCATCCCAACATCATATAAAGTTGCAGCAGAAGCAAAAGTTCCTATGTGTCCACCTAATTCTGGAAATTTTTTGTTAGCTCTTACTACCATTGCAGCAGCATTCCATCTGATTAGAGATCTTATTCTTCTTTCAACATTTTGATCTCCATTTGATTTTATTTCAGCCTCAGGAGGAATGGTATTTATATATGGAGTATTTTGAGTGTAAGGGATATTTGCTCCTTCACGATAGGCTTTGTTAATTAATTCCTTAATTAAAAAATGAGCTCTTTGATTTCCATCTTTTGAAATTACTGCAGATAAAGATTCTAGCCAATCTTGAGTTTCCAAAGGATCCGTATCTAATCCATTTGTGACTTGAATTATAGATTGTTTTTTTTCTTTAGCTGGCTCTGGAACATTCACCAGCTCCTCTTTATTCACAGCCATAGCTTCTTCGGCTTGTTTAATAATATTTTCTGTATCTTTAGGAAGATTGCTCTCTTTAAGACTTTTGGTTGAATTGCTTAAACTTAAAAGTAAATCACCTTTTGAAACTTTATCGCCTACTTTAACATTAATGGTATCAATTTTTCCTGAAATAGTTGATGGGATTTCAACACTTGATTTATCACTTTCAATTGTAACTATTGGATCATTTTCCTTGATTGTATCTCCAGGCTTTACAAGTAATTCTATGACCTCAACACTCTCGAAATCGCCAATGTCAGGAACAAGTAGTTTTTCGCTCATTATTTAAAGAGGCTTATACACCCAAATAAATTATATTTTTATGTTATTTTATCACATTAATTAATCTTTTTGTGCAAACCTGTGTTTTAATTGAACAAAATTTGTTAATAAAAACAAAAAAAGCTGTAACTTTAAGTTATTTGCATAATTAATAATGGACCGCTGGCCAAATTGGATAAGGCGCTCGGCTACGAACCGGGAGATTCCAGATTCGAGTTCTGGGCGGTCCACCAAAAAAGGGTAGGTCTGTGTTAGATAAATTTAAAATTTACGTAATTAATTTAAAAAGAGAAACAGAAAGGAGAGAGAATATCGTTAAAGAGCTTAAAAAACAAAACATACAAAATTTTGAAATAGTAGACGCAGTTGACGGGATGGAAATTAAAAAAAACGACCTAGATCTTTTGATATCGAAAGATAATAAATTTATTAATCCAATTAATACTAATATGAATGCATCTGAAATTTGTTGTTCATTAAGTCATATAAAAGTATATAAGAAATTTATTGAGACAAACAAAGAATATGCATTAATTTTTGAAGATGATGCAATTTTTTTAAACAAATTTTCAGAACAATTAAAAAAATTTATTATTAAAAATTTTAAATTTAAAAAACAGATAATTTTATTGAGTGAATTATGGCAATTTTATAAAAAACCTTTAGATAAGGAAGAGAGATATGAGATAGTTAATGTTAGAAATGCCGTACTTACGCATGCATATTTTATCAATAGGGAGGCTGCAAAATCTTTAATTACTTTTAATTATCCTGTTAAGACAATGCCTGATAATTTTTTAGCATTTAAAATCTATTGTGGCATCAAAATCACTGGATTAAATCCTTTTTTATTAAAACAAGATAAAGTAAGATTTGAGTCTGCAATCCCAAGAGATAACAGATTGAATCAAGTTTTCTTATTTCGTATATATATTTACAAATTAATGAATAAGATTTTAAAAATTTTTATTAAATTTAGTACACATAAGAATATTACTTAATTATAAATTGAAATGTTTGATTTTATAAAAAAAATTTCTTTACAAAAATCAGTAATTTACTTTTTTATAATGGTTGCATTAATAATATTGCTATTAACATTTATATTATAAAATTTATGAACAATGAATTTGAACAAATAAGTTTAACGCCTGGGTTCATGAAACACAATGGAGGTGTTTTGTTTAGAAACATTTCTGAAACTGAATATGAATTTAAATCTACTATAAATGAAAATCACTTAAATGCTGCTGGAATAACTCATGGGGGCTATCTATCGGCATTAATAGATGCTGGCGCTGGAACTGCAGCTCACAGATCTGCTGATAATGCTCCATGTGTAACTATTTCGTTAGATATTAAATTTATTGGTGCCTCAAAAGTTGGTGATGAAATTATTGGTCACACAAAAATATTAAAAAAAACCAATACATTGATATTTTTATTTTGTGAGCTTAAATGTAACAACAAAATTATAACGTCAGCAACAGGAGTTTGGAAAATTCTAAAAGTTAAACCCTCAAATTTAGGTCCAGGCGGTTAATTTATTCTTTTCTTCTGATATTAAAATATCCAGAAATAACCAGTAAAATTAAAGCAATTGGATAAACTATATTTTTCGATGGTCTAGCAGAGTTTTCAATTTTGAATTCACTGATATAGTCTCCTATTTCAAAACCGTTTTTTTTCGCTTCTCCATTCCATTTTAAATTATCAACTATTATTTTTTCATCCTGCGCTAATAAAGTAATCCCATAATCCTCTAGAGTAAAATGATCTTCAAAAGTATTTTTTGATATTACAAAAAGTTTATACCTTTCTCCATACAAACTAGGTCTTGTTACTTTAATTTGAATTTCTTTTCCTAAATCTAATTTTAACGAGTTTATTTTACTAATTTCTTCATAATTATATTTTGGATAAAATTTATTTAAAATAAAATCCGGAGACAATAAAGAAATAGAAATGATTAAAAATATAATTATCTCATACCACTTAAGCCTGTTTATAAACCAACCTTGAGTTGCTGAAGTAAAAACTAAAATTCCGATTAGTGATGTTATAATAACAAGAAACCCATGCCAGATATTCTCAATACCAATAAGTAAAAGTTCGTGATTAAACAAAAAGACTATTGGCAATATTCCTGTTCTTAAACTATACCAAAAGGCTTGAACTCCAGTTCTTAATGGATCTCCTCCAGATATTCCCGCTGCCGCATAAGAAGCTAGTCCTACTGGTGGTGTTACATCTGCCATCAGACCAAAATAAAAGACAAATAAATGAACTGCTATCAGTGGAAAAATAAATCCAGATGCATTACCAACATCAACTAAAACAGTTGCCATCAAAGATGCAACCACAACATAGTTTGCTGTAGTTGGTAAACCCATTCCTAATAATAAACATAAAATTATTGTTAAAAATAATAGTATTGTGACGTTATCTTTAGCAATAGATTCGATAACAATAATTAAATTTGTACTTAAGCCTGTTGAGCCAACTGCACCTACTATGATACCAGCTGTAGCAATTGCAATACCAACTGCTACCATATTTAATGCTCCTTTTTCAAAACCAGTGATTGTTTGATTAAACCATTCTTTAAAAGAGTCTTTAGAATAATTATTTTTAATAATTAAGTTTATTAGATTGACTAAAATTAAAGTAATTGTTGCATAAAAAATTGAATACGAAGCAGTAAACCTTAAATAAACAAGAGTATAAATTAAAACAAAAATAGGAATTAAAAAATGAATTCCAGATAAAAATGTTTTTCTCAATTTTGGAACATCAGCATCTTCCATTCCTTTCAGATTTAATTTTAGAGCTTCTAGGTGGGATATATAAAATAGAGCAATATAAGAAATAATTGCAGGTAAAAAAGCGTGTTTAACTATTTCAAAATAAGTAACTCCAATAAAACTTGCCATTACAAACGCTGCAGCACCCATTACAGGAGGCATTATTTGTCCATTTACAGATGATGAAACTTCAATTGCACCTGCCTTTTCTTTAGAGAAACCTGTTTTTTTCATTATCGGAATTGTAAATGTTCCAGTAGTTACAGTATTTGCAATTGATGATCCTGAAATTAAACCAGTCATTCCTGAACCTAAAATTGCAGCTTTGGCCGGTCCTCCTCTCATTTTGCCAACCATCGCGAAAGCTAAATCTAAAAAATATTTACCACCACCTGCTGTTTCAAGTAAGGCACCAAATAAAACGAATAGAAAAATAAAATCTACGGAAACTCCAATAGGGATTCCAAATATTGCCTCTTGATCCAACCATTGAAATCCCACCAATCTATTTAAAGACAAGCCTCCATGAGAAATTATCTCTGGTGCATACCTTCCAAAATATGAAAATAATAAAAAACAAGTTGCAATTATTACCAATGGTAATCCGATTGCTCTCCTTGTAGCTTCTAAAAGAATTAAAATACCACATCCTCCTAAAATTAATTCTACTGGAAAATTAAATGTATCAGTGATTTTCAAACTTAAAAGGACACCACCCCTCTCTACTAATTGATCATAAAAAAAATAAATATAGAGACAAGAAAAAGCACCCACAAAACTTATTATAATATCAAAAAATGAAATCTTTTTTCCTTTTGCTACTGGGTAAATTAAAAATGCAAGAGTTAATGCAAATCCTAAATGTATTGCTCTAGCGGGCAAACCTTTGAACATTCCAAAATTCAACATAAATGGAAATGGTGAAGCGTACCAAAGTTGAAATAAGGACCAAATGATAGCTATTGCAGAAACGACCTTTAAATGAAATCCAGTAATGTTTCTAGTTGGTGATAAATCTTCGCTTATTTTATTTTTTATATTGGCGCTAATTGAATCACTCATAAGAAATATTCATACCATAAAAAAAAGGCCCGGTAAAAATTACCAGGCCTTTTAAAAAGTAAAAAACTTGGATTACATTAATCCAGCTTCTTTATAATATTTAATTGCACCAGGATGTAGTGGAGCAGATAAACCATCTTTAATCATGTTTTTCTTTTCCAAAAATCCAAATGCTGGATGTTGTTTTTTGAAATCATCAAAGTTTTCAAAAACTGCTTTTGTAACTAAGTACACTAATTCTTCAGAAACATCTGCCGAAGTTACCACGGTTGCTTTAACACCAAATGTAGTAGCATCTTTTTTCTGTTTAGTATAAGTGCCTTTAGGAATCACAGCTTGTGCATAATAATCAGCACCATCAATTAAACCTTGAACTTCTGGTCCAGTCAAATTGATCGGAGATGCTTTCGCGGCACAAGTTGCTGCTTGTTCCATTGCGCCATTTGGAAATCCAACTGAATAACCAAATGCATCAATTTTACCATCGCATAAAGCTTTCACTTGCTCTGAAGAAGTTAGCTCTGTTGTTGATTTAAAGAAACTATTATCAACACCCATGGCTTTCATTAATTCTTCCATAGTACCTCTTTGACCAGAACCAGGGTTACCAATGTTAACTACTTTACCTTCTAAATCAGCAAAATCTTTAATTCTTGCTTTTTTTCTAGCCCAAATTTGGAAAGGTTCGTTATGAACTGAAAACACGGCTCTCAAATCACTAAACTGTTTTCCTTCCCATTTGCTTGAACCATTTACTGCGTGATATTGCCAATCAGATTGAGCTACGCCAAACTGAAATTCTCCAGCTGCTATTTGTCCAATATTGTAGTTTGAACCACCTGTTGATGGAGCTGTACATCTATAAGCTTTAGCTGTACCTTTTTTTCTTCCATGCTCAGCACTAATTGCTGATTTGTGAAGCATTTTACATATCGCGTTACCTGTTTGGAAATATACTCCAGTAGGGCCACCAGTTCCTATCGTAAAGAACTCAGCTGATTTAGCAACTGTAGTTAATGACAGTGATGCAAATAAAATCAGTAAAGCACTTGATAGGGATGTAATTATTTTTTTCATTATTTTCCCCTCTCTATAATTGTTATGTCGTTATTTTTTATAATTTATTGTACCAAAGAATTATAATGGATGTATAGGGTGATTTTAAAGCTTTTCTGACCATTTTTTTAAATTATCAACACCTTCTACAACCTTGGGTGCTAAATTTTTAATTATATCAAAATCAATAGACTGATCTTCTTCGATACTATTCATAAATTTTTCTCCATCAAAATCGGTAAAGCTTAATCTTGCTAACATTTTACTTTCATTAAATCCAAAATCAGATCCGGGTAACAATGCAACCCCTGTTTCTTTTAAAATATTTTCACACATTTTTGATGAAGTTTCAAATTTAGAATTTAAAAATTCAGGCATTAAATAAAAACCTCCTTGAGGTTCATTAATTAAAATTTTGTTTGATTTTAGATTTAAATAAACATAATTGGCAACGGCCTTTAAAATATTTTTAGATTTATTAATATATTTACTATGATTATTTTCATAAGCTTTGATTGCAGCGTATTGTATAGGCGCACTTACTGCTGAAAAAGTTTCACTAGCTAAAACATTAATCATTTTTTTTATGTCATTTAAACCCTCGGGAACAATGAAATACCCCAATCTCCAACCACCAGCTCCACACCACTTGCTTAGACCAGTGCTGATAATTGTTTTTTCAGGGCAAAAGTTTGAAATAGACTTGTAATTTTCTGTAAAAGTTAGTTCTGAATATATCTCATCAGATAAAATTATAAGATTATATTTATAAGCAACACTAGAAATTTCCTCCAAATTTTCACAGACTTGCCCTGAAGGATTATTTGGGGAATTTAAAAATAATAAATAATTTTTATTTTTATCTTTTGATATTACTTCCTCTATTTCTTGAGCTGTAGGGAACCAATTATTTTCTCTTTTTGTTTGTAATATTTGAATTTTGTTTCTTCCTAATATTGCTTGTGGCGCGTAAGAAACCCAACTAGGTGCAGGCAATATAATTTCACCGTCAAATATTATATGAAGTAAAAACATCAACTCTTTAGAGCCTGGTCCTATGATGACATTTTCAGAATTATATTCATAATTTTTTTTCTTTGATGTGTATTTTGCAACAGACTGTCTTAGATCAGAAAGACCCTGCATGGGTAAATATTTGTTTTGATATGCATTATTTTTAAGCTCCTCTACAACATCTTGTGGAACTTTAAAGGGTGATTGTCCAAAACCAAATTTAAATATTTTTTTTCCTTCATCCTCAAGTTTTTTTGAAGCTTCATTAATTGCTAGTGTAGAAGATGGTTTTAAATCTTTAACTATATTTTTTAACATTTAATAACTTAATTGTTTCAAATTTTTATATTGTTTTAAAACTTTTGGGTTTGCTAAAGCTTCTTTATTTTTAACAATGCTTCCTTCTATAGTACTTTTGACTGCAAGCTCAACAATTTTACCACTTTTAGTTCTTGGAATATCCTTTACAACAATTACTTTACTAGGGACATGTCGAGGTGATGCATTTGTTCTTATTTGTGTTTTTACTCTATTAAGTAAAGTATCATTAAGTATGTATCCATTACTCATTACAACGAAAAGAATTATTCTTATGTCATTATCCCAGGATTGACCAACTACGAGTGCTTCTTTAACTTCTTTAAACTTTTCTACCTCTGAATATATTTCAGCAGTACCAAGCCTTACACCTCCTGGATTAAGGGTAGTGTCAGATCTTCCATGTATAATAAAACCGTCAGTATTTTTTCTTTCAGCATAATCACCATGATGCCAAGTATTTTTATATCTATTGAAGTAAGCTTTTTTAAATTTTATATCATTTTTATCATTCCAAAATTTAAGAGGCATTGATGGAAATGGATTTTTACAAACAAGTTCACCTTTAGAATTTTTTAAAGATTTGCCTTTATCATTAAAGACATCAACGTCTAAACCTAAACCAGAATTCTGTATTTCACCAATATTTACTGGCTGGTATATATTTCCTAAAACAAAACACGATACAATATCTGTACCTCCTGAAATGGATGATAG
>QCHC01000010.1 GCA_003279765.1 Pelagibacteraceae bacterium AG-390-M19
GGTTAATAAAAATTTAATTGAAGAGAAAATAAAAAAAGACTCCATATTAAACAATAAGGTTAATTTTATTAAGACCAATATATTTAAAATCGATGAAAATATTTTATGATTAAAACAATTAAAGCTTCAAAATCAGAAAAAATTTTATTTATTTTTTTAATAGTTTTAGGCGTTTCTGCTTTTTCATCTTTTTTTTTATTAAAAAATAAATGTTTGTTTGTAGAAAAAAACGATTTAAAAAAATTAAACTTTGAAAACCCAGATAATATTGCTGTGATGAATTTAGAATGTGGAAATGTAATTATAGAGCTATACCCAGACATATCTCCAAAAGCTGTTGAAAGATTTAAAACACTAATTAAAAAAAAAATGTATGATGGTTCAGCCTTCTATAAAGTTGTTGAAAATACTTTAGTGCAAGCTGGTGATATAGAATTTGGTAACATTAAGTATTTAGATTACTCAAAAATTGGAAGTGGAAAATCTGGATTGGGATTATTAAAATCAGAGCTTAGTGATAATTTTGAATTTACTGAAGGAAGTATTGGTTTTGCAAGGTCAACGGAGTTTGACTCTGAGGATAGTGAATTTTTTATAACCCTAAAAGAAATCCCAATTTATCAAGGAGAATATACTCCAATTGGAAAAGTGAAGTATGGCCTAGATATTATTAAGAAAATAAAAACAGGGAATAAAGCAATATATGTGCTTAGACCTGATTATATAAATACTTTTAGAATGCTAGAGACTAATTAACTAATGGTTTTCCAGTTGTAAGGGTGTGTTTAATTCTATCCCGAGTTTGTTTAGTTTCTATCAATCTCATAAAAGAATCTAACTCTAATTTGTAAAGATCATCTTCTGATAAAGTTTTGTCTAAATTTGTATCACCGCCACTTAAAACATTTGCTAGTTCTGTTCCAACATGCATTCCGTGATCTAAAATAATTTTTTCATTATATAATTTATCTAAAACTTTTATCATTTTCTCTTTCAAAGGTTTGCCAGATAGATTAAATTTACATTCTTCTGGAGGAACAAAATCATTATTTTGATAGATAAGTCTTCTAGCCTCCTCAAAAAGGCTGTTTCTATTCATGATTTTTTTATCTTCAGGTTTTAAATATTTTAAAGGCTCTGCTTCTACAGGTGAGGTTGCAGTTTTTGCGTATCCAATAATATCAAATACTTTCAAAGGAGCATAATCAGGATCAGATTTTGCTTCATCAGTTTGTGACCATCTCCAAAGCATTTCTTTACATCCACCTCCGGCAGGCACTAATCCAACAATTGTCTCTACAAGACCAACCACAATATTTGTGTGTGATGCAACAAAGTTACTTTGAACTAAAACTTCAAAGCCACCACCCAATGTAAGACCAGAAGGCGCAGAAACTACTGGGTGCTTAGAGTATTTTAATGTTTTGCAAGTATCTTGAAAATATTTAATAAATTTTTCAATAGATTTGAAATCACCCTTATCTGCAAAATTCATCGTATAACTTAAATTCACGCCTGCAGAAAATTGCATACTTTCATTCATAACAATAAGCGGTTTATCAGTTGCATTTTTTAATGCGTCCATAGAGTCGTAATCTAGTGCACAAGCTTTTGTAGTAAATTCAACAATATTAAAATCCTTAAAACGGTGAATTTCAGCAGAATTATTTTTATCTACTTTTATTGCTGATGGTCTAATTTTTCCTAGTGTTTCAATATCAGTGTAAAGTTGTCTTTCTCCATAAAAGTTTTCATCTTTTGATTTCGATAAATTTTCTAAAAATTTATTGTTTTCAAAATTATCTATTCTTGAAAAAAAATTTTCTACCCCAATTGATTTTAACATTTCAAAAGGACCCATTGCCCAATTAAAACCAAGTCTCATTGCTTCATCTATATCGTTGAACTTATCTGTAATTCCCGGAACTAGAGAAGATGCATATTTTATTATTTTAGAAATTACTCCCCAAGCATATTCTCCATATTTATCTTTTCGATTAATTAAATTATTTATATTTACAGTCTCAACCCCTAAATCTACTTTTTTTGAAGTTGTGTATTCACCTGTTTCTAAATTAATGGCCTCTAATATTTTCTGGTTTCCACTTTTATTCATTCTATAAAAACCACCTTTTCCTTTACGTCCAGTGTAACCAGTATCAATTAATTTTTTTACTAATGGAATTTCTTTTGCAACTATTTGAAATTCATCATTTTCAGAAAGTTCTTTAATAAAACTTTTTAAAACATCAGCCATCAAATCAATTCCAATTAGGTCATATAAGCCAAAAACTCCTGTTTTAGGTATACCCATTGGTCTTCCAAATACTGCATCAGCCTCTTCGATAGACAATTTCATTCTAAATGCTTCAGTCATTGCTACCTGCATCGCATAAACACCTATTCTATTTCCCAAAAAACCAGGTGTATCATTACAAACGATAGCACCTTTGCCTAATTCAATTTCACAAAATTTTTTAAGAGAATTAATTTTGTTTAAATCATTATTCTCATTCTTAACAATTTCTAACAATCCCATGTATCTAACTGGATTAAAGAAATGAGTTATGCAAAAATCTTTTTTTTCTTCTTCCGTTAATTTTTCTGACAAAACTTTTATTGGGATAGATGATGTATTTGATGAAACAATTGCTCCCTGTTTTCTGTTCTTAAATATTTTTTCATAAATATTGTGCTTTATATCAATTCTTTCAACAACAGCCTCAACAACCCAATCAGCTTCATTCACTACATCAAAATTATCATTAATGTTCCCAACTTTAATATTTTCAATTTTATTTTTATCTAAGAGTAACGGGGGTCTTGATTTATGAATTCTATCTCTAGCTTTTTCAGATATTTCTGTTGTTAAATCTAGAAGGGTTACTGGCACATTAGCATTACAAAGGTGTGCTGCAATTCCACTACCCATCGTACCAGATCCTATAACAACCACTTTTTTTATATCCATATTAGCAAACTTTTATTGAATTAATCAAAAACTTGAAATAAGACAAATTTCCTGATTAATTAAATTGGTAAGCTATATAAATTAACACAATATTAAAGAGAAAAATGTACAATTCAGTAATAGTTGGTTACTCCAGGTCCCCTTTTGCAATGGCAAATAAAGGGAAATTAATAGATGTAAAACCAGTTTATTTACTAGCTGAAGTAATTAAAAACCTTGTTTCACAATCAAAGATTAATCCAAAAGAAATTGATGATGTTGTTATAGGATGTGCTTTTCAGGTTGGTGAGCAGTGTTTTAATATTGGAAGATTAGTAACTTTTTTATCAGACTTAGATATGAGAGTTCCAGGTATGTCCGTAGATAGATGGTGTGGATCTTCAATGGAAGCAATTCATATTGCTGCTGGGAAAATAGCAATGGGATCGGGTAAGATGTTTATTTGTGGAGGGGTAGAAAGTATGACAAGAGTAAGAACTGGATTTGACCCTTTGCCTTATCCTTATTTGGATGAAGAAAAACAAAATCCACATTTATATTTATCAATGGGAATTACTGCAGAGAATGTTGCAAAAAAATATAATATTTCAAGAACAGAGCAACAAAAGTTCTCTTTAGAAAGTCATAGAAAAGCAAATGAAGCACAACAAAAAGAAAAATTTATTAGTGAGATTACTAAGATAGGTGATTGTGAAACAGATGAAAATATTAGACCAAATAGTACAATGGAAAAATTAGATAATTTAAAGTTAGCATTTGATCAGAATGGAACTGTAACAGCCGCAACTGCCTCTCCCCTAACTGATGGCGCCGCTGTAACTTTAATATGTGAAGAAAATTTTGCTAAAGAGAATGGTTTGGAAATTTTTGGAAGAATAAAATCTACAGCTGTTGAGGGATGTGATCCAAATTATATGGGATTAGGTCCAATTTCAGCTACCAAAAAAGCTTTGGAAAGAGCTAAACTTTCAATGAAAGATATTGATATTGTGGAACTAAATGAAGCCTTCGCATCTCAATCACTTGCTTGTATCAAGGATTTAGAGATAGACATTAAAAAAGTAAATCTAGACGGTGGTGCGATTGCTTTGGGGCATCCCTTAGGTGCAACAGGTGCGAGGATAACAGGAAAAGCTGCACAACTTTTAAAAAGAGAAAATAAAAAATACGCTCTTGCTACTCAATGTATTGGTTTGGGAATGGGAATTGCAACAATAATTGAAGCAGTTTAATTTTATCTATTAATTCCTCTTAATCTCTCAGATCTTCTTCTTAACAATTCTGCACTAATTAAGATTAAAGTTGAAAGAATAATTAAACATGTTGCAACAGCTAAAATTGTTGGACTTAACTGTTCTCTTAAACCAGTCCACATTTGTACTGGTATTGTAGTGTTTTCTAAACCAGCAAGAAATAAAACTACAACTACTTCATCAAATGAAGTTACAAATGCAAATAAACCTCCTGAAATTACTCCCGGTAATATTAAAGGAAGAGTAATTTTCATAAAAGTGTTTACTGGATTACTACCTAAGCTAGCTGCCGCTCTTGTTACACTATGATCAAATCCTGACAATGTTGCAGTTACGGTGATTACAACAAATGGCGTTCCAAGAATTATATGAGCAAAAACTATTCCAGTATGCGTTGCTGCTAAACCTACTTTTGCCATGAAAAAGAATATTGCAACACCTGAAATAATTAACGGAACAATCATTGGAGAAATAAGAGTGGCCATTATAATTCCTTTATAAGGCATGTGCCTACTACTCAAACCTAGTGCAGCCAATGTCCCTAGTATTATAGACCCTATTGTTGCAAATATTGCGATTATAAAACTATTTTTTGCGGCTAATCCCCATGGGTTTTTAGTTCCATAGACCATATCCTTATACCATCTTAGAGAAAAGGCATCAGGGTCAAGATTTTTCATCCCCTCAGAAAATACTAAAAATTCTTCAGCATTAAATGATAATGGAAATATTACGAATAAAGGGGCAACTAAAAAGAAAAACACAAAAGCACAAATAGCTAAATAAACATAATGCCAAATTCTATAACGCGTTTCTGTATAACTTGGTAATGCCATCTTTATCCTAATTTAATATTATCTACTCCAACAAGTTTATTATAAATCCAATAAATAACTAAAACTCCAGTTAACAACATCAATCCCATTGCAGACGCAAAACTCCAATCTAGAGTTGTTTTCATATGATATGCAATCTGGTTACTAATTAATGTTCCAGATGCGCCCCCTACAAGTGCTGGCGTAATGTAATACCCAATTGCTAAAATAAATACTAACAAACATCCTGCTCCAATACCTGGAATAGTTAATGGGAAATATACTTTCCAAAATGCAACAAAAGGAGTTCCTCCTAAAGATTTTCCTGCTCTCATTAAACTAGGAGAGATTGTTTTCATCACGCTATAAAGAGGAAGAACCATAAAAGGTAATAATATTTGTGTCATCGCCACATAAGTTCCAACTTTATTGTACATCATTTCAGGTCTGCTATCGTCTGCAACTAATCCTATCATTACAAAGAAATCATTAACGACTCCTTGTTGCTGTAATAAAATCATCCAACTCGCAGTTCTGACTAATAATGAAGTCCAAAATGGTAGAAGAACACAAATCATTAATAGATTTGAATATTTCATTGGTAATGTAGCCAATAAATGAGCTATGGGATATCCCATTAAAAAACAGAATACTGTTACAAATAAAGCAATTTCAAGGGTTCTTAACCACAAAATTCTATGAATTCTTCTATCTTCATCTACTTGAGCAATACTTCCATCAGCAGCAAAATACATGTCCATACCTTTAAGATATTTAGCTAATGTATATGGTGGTGCTGTTCTTTTTATCGCTTGCCAATACTCAACTTTACCCCAATTTTTATGCACTTTCATCATCTGTTCTTTGATGCTAGCGCTTTCATCGATCTTTTTTCTTTTAATATTTCTAAACAATCTTTTAGTTGTTGAATTAAAACCATTTTTTTCTTTATTTAGTCTTTGACCAAGTTTTCCATGTTCTTGTTTTTCAACAAGGGCTTTGTAGTCATAATAAAAAGCAGAAAAAACTTCTTCAGGAGGTAATTCTTGTCCATCCCAATTTTCCATTTCCTTAAATGTTTTAGGAAGCATATTTGTAATCATTTTGTCATCAATACTTCTCGTAAACATTTCGCCGATTGGAAATATATAAGTAATGACTAAAAATAATAATAAAGGAGCCACTAGAAGAAATGCTTTAATTTTATTCTTCCGTTCAGCTTTTTTCAAACTGACTTCTAATGGTATGCCGTCAGTTGTTAAAATTTGTTTTGCTTCAGAGCTCATAAAAAAATAGGGCGGTTATTAAATAACCGCCCTAAATATATTATATAAATTCAGTGATTAAAACTGAAATTATAGGCCTGCTTTGAAAGCTTCCCACTTCTCACCAATCTCTGTTCCATAGTCAGCCCAGAAGAATGGGTCAACTAAGAAATAGTTTTTAGTGTTAGCAGGAGCAGTTGGCATTTGAGACATCATCTCTGTTTTACCATCTTTGTACCATGGCTCACCAGCAGTGATTACATCAAGAGAAGATTTTCTCCATGGAGCATATGCAATGTACTTCGCGCTACCAGCTAACATCTCAGTGTTAGTCATCATAGCTAAAGCTTTTTTAGCATTTGCTTCATCTGGACCACCTTTAACTAAAGCAAAGTATTCGTAGTCAAGACCTTGACCATCCCATACTTGTTTAATTGGAGCACCTTCACCAATTTCAGCATTGAAGAATCTTCCGTTCCAACCAGTTGCCATAACAACTTCACCAGCAACTAATAATTCAGGTGGTTGAGCACCTGCAGACCAGAATACACATCCACCATTTGGATCTGTACATAGTTTTCTAATTTTATTTAATGCTCTGTCGATTCCACCGTCTTCTAAAAGTTTTCTGTAAACTCTAGTTCCGCCGTCACCTAACTTCACACCATCCGCAGCTAAAGCAATTTCTAAATTAGTTAAAGCACTAGTATAGATTGCTCTTTTTCCTGGGAATTTTTTAGTGTTAAAGAAATCCTTAATTTTTGTAGGCTCTTTACCACCAAATGCTCTTGTGTCAAAAGCATAGTTCCAAGAATATAAGATGTTCCCTACTGCACATTCACTAGGCATGTCTGTAAAGAAATCTTCACTTGCAGGAGTTCCATCTGGTGCAGGTGGGAAGTCTTTGTCAAAATCAAATTTAACAAATAAACCTTCATCACATCCGTTAATAGTATCGAATGCAAATAAATCTATGATATCCCAAGTAATAGCACCCGCTTCTTTTTGTGCTTTGATTTCTGATAAACCACCAGAATAGTCAACCCAGTTGATTTCTACTCCTAGTGCTTTAGCAGTCGGATCACCATACCCTAACTTCTGAGACTCTGTATAAGCTCCACCCCAAGATGCAACCGTTACTGCAAATGCTGATGAAGTTATAGATAGAGCAAAAGAAAGAGCTAGTAATAATTTACTTATTTTCTTCATTATTCCTCCGTTTAAACGTTGATATAAATTAATTTATATAAACAAAATTACAACAAATAGACCAACTTAAGTCAACAGCTCTTTTTTGTCTTTACAATAATAATATATTTATTTTGGGTCTAAAGCTCTAGCATCTAAGCTGTTCCATCCAATTTTAATGTCTTGACTTACTTTTAGCTCTAGATTGGACGTACTATTTGGAACTTTTAAAATAAATTCTGAGCTACCTAAAAGATTTAATCTCACTCTTGTATGGTCGCCATGATATATAACTTCCTCTATCTTTCCAGTAAACATATTATCCATTTTATCTTTTGGATTTATTAGTGCCCTTTCGGGTCTTAATGAAACTGTAGTTTTTTCTCCTTTGGATTTAACTGAAATAGGATTGGCCAATATTTCTGAATTCGCCAGTTTAACTTTACATTTATCTTTATCTATATCTGTAACTTCTCCATTAAAAGTATTATTCTCACCAATAAATTCAGCGACAAACGAATTTACAGGTTTTTCATATAATTCAGCTGGGTCTGATAATTGTTGAACTTTTCCATCATTGAAAACTGCAATTCTATTGGACATTGTCAAAGCTTCACTTTGATCATGAGTTACATAAACAACTGTTACCCCAATACTTTCGTGAATATGTTTAATTTCATATTGCATACTTTCTCTCAAATTTTTATCTAGCGCTCCTAAAGGTTCGTCCATTAAAACAACTGCTGGGTCAAATACTAAAGCTCTTGCTACAGCAACCCTTTGTTGTTGACCACCTGAAAGTTGGGCTGGCATTCTAGTTTCAAATCCGTTTAATGAAACCATCGACAAAGCCTTATCAACTTTTTTATCAATTTCGTCTTTCTCAACTTTTCTTACTCTTAAAGGAAAAGCTAAGTTTTCATAAACTGTCATATGTGGGAATAATGCATAGTTTTGAAATACCATTCCAATTCCTCTTTTATGAGGAGGAATATTTGAAATTATATTTCCGTCTAATAATATCTCACCATGAGTGGGTGTTTCAAATCCAGCTAACATCATTAAACATGTTGTCTTACCTGATCCAGATGGACCAAGCATGGTTATAAACTCGCCCTCTGCAATATCTAATTGAAGATCTTTGACGACAAGAACTTTACCGTCATAACTTTTATCTACTTTATCGAATTTAACGAATTCTGGATTTTTAGACATAAAGGTGAATATAAAACATTTGTGTAAATAGATTTCAATAGCTAATTAACTCTTAATATGAAGCTCTTTTGGAAAATTACAAAATAGTTCTGATCCATTTTCAGTAACTCTAATTGCTTCAGATGCCTCAACACCCCAATCACCAAACTGCATCACTGCTATCATGTGAAAACAAACATTGGGCTCAAGCACTGTCATATCTCCTTTATATATATTAAGAGTATGCTCACCCCAGTCAGGAGGATATCCAATTCCAATCGAATAACCTGTTCTAGATTTCTTTTCTATTCCATATTTATCTAAAATTTTCCAAAAAGATTGAGCAACATCATCTGCGGTATTTCCAGGTTTGATTGCACTAATTCCAGCATTTAGTGCCTCGATGGTTTTGTTCATTGTATCAATTTTTAGCTGATTAGATTTTCCAAGAAGAACTGTTCTGGCCATTGGAGCATGATACCTCTTATAAACTCCAGATAGTTCAATAATTGTAGCCTCTCCTTCGACAAATTTTTCTTGAGTTGCTGTTAAATGTGAAGCTGAGGTTCCTTTTCCTGTTGGTAGTAAAGTTGCTATACTAGAATACTCACCACCATATTCCTCTGTACCATAAAATAATGTTTTCTGAATTTCACCTACAGCATCACATTGTCTAACACCTGGTTTAATTACTTCCATTGCAGTTTTCATTCCTTTTTCAGATATTTTTGCAGCAGATTTCATAAAACCAATCTCAGCATCAGATTTAACCAATCTTGCCCAATTAACCAAACGATCACTATCCTTTATTTGTGCGTTTGGTAATCCCTGTTTAATTTTTTCATAACAGAAGGCGGTAAAATAATGAGCATCCATTTCAACTCCTATATTTAGTTTATCCCACTTACGCTCTTTAATGATTTCAACTAAATAATCATAAGGATGTTTTGGCCATGTATGAATGTAATTTTCATCGTAAACAATAATATTTTCGTTTTTTAAGTAAGTTGTTATATACGCACCCCCAGCATCCTGTGCTCTTACAAAACATAAAGGCTCATCAGCATTTACATGAACAATAGCACATTGAGCATAATAGAAAGACCAAGCATCATAGCCTGTTAAATAATTCATATTATTTGTATCATGTGAAATTAAAAGTTCGATGCCTTTTTCCTGCATCATTTTCTGAACTTTTTTTAACCTTTGTTTATATTCTTCTTTACTAAATGACATTAATTTACTTGGAATAATTTTCCAAACCCTTCAACTGAATTATTTTTTTTTATTTTTACAAGGGTATCCCAAATTAACGCCTGATTGCTAGATAATACTGTCTTATTTAATTTTTTTTCTAATTTATCAATAATTTCTAGAACTGGTAAAGCTGTGCATGAAACAAATAAAGCATCAGCTCCATTCAAATCTATTTTTGATAATACTTCATACAAATAATCTTGATCAACTTTTCCAATGTCATAATCATCTTGAATATCAAAATAAGAATTTGATGTAACTTCAAAACCTTCACTTTTAAAATAATCTAAAACATCGTCATTTAATTTTTTGCTATAAGGGGTAAATATTGAAACTTTCTTAATATTTAATTTTTTTAATGCTTTAATAGCAGCAGTGCTTGGTGTTGATACATCTGCCATTGGTTTAGCAACTTTAACTTTTTCTTCAATTGAATCATGACCAGCAGCAATAGTTCCTGATGTGCATCCATAAACTACACAATCCAAGTCTTGATCAGGTAAAATATCTTTTGTAACGTCAGTGATTTTATTAGACATTTTAATCAAGTTTTCTTTCGTGAGAGGGTTGTAACACTCAATACGATTAACAAAGAAATCGATTTTCTTATTTTTAATCACATTTATAAAATCTTTTTCAATCATAAAATCACTAGCAAGAGCAATTAAACCAACTCTAGGGTTAGCTTGGCCGATAAACTTAGGATCTATTTTTGTTGAATTCATAAATTAAAAAGTGAATATATCATAAGTTCTTTAATAATCATTAATATTAAAATAGGCATGAATATAAAAGATACTTTCGTAGCATCCCTTGTGCCTATTTTTTTAGGGTTCGGTTTTGTAATTGCTAAACCAGCATTTGAATCTTTTCCTCCTGTTCTTTTAATGGGTATCAGATTTACATTTGCTGCATCATTATTAATTTGGTGGTTTCCAATTCCAAAAGGATATTTGAAAAGAATATTTGTTGCGTCATTAGTGGCTAATTCGTTGCAATATAGTATTACATATACTGGTTTAGATTTAATTGATGCATCTTCAGCAGTTCTTTTGGTTCAAATGGAAGTTCCGTTTGGAGTTATTTTTGCTTACTTCATGCTTAAAGAAAAACCAACTATTAGAGCTTTGATTGGTATAGCAATCGCTTTTGTTGGTGTTTATATTTTAACTGGATCTCCTAACTTGGATGGAAAATTTATTGGAATTGGTCTTACAATTTTAGGATCTGCTATATGGGCTCTTGGACAAGTTATGGTTAAACCTTTAAGTAAAGAAATAAATCCTTTAGCTTTAGTTGCATGGTTAGCATTATTCTCTGGACCAATTTTAATAATGCTTTCTACAATAATTGATGGAAATACAATTAATTATTTAACAAATGCAAAAATTGATCACTGGATCATTGCAATTTATATTGGTTTCATCATGCAACCAATTACTTATGGTTGTTTTTATTATGTTTTAAAAAACAACCCGCTTTATAAAGTGCTTCCTATCGTTACGATGGGTATACCGCCAACAGGATTATTGGCTGCAATTTTTCTTTTAGGTGAAAAACCAACACAAGAATTATTTATAGGTGGTGCAATAATAATAGTAGGTGTAATTTTAATTGTATTTACAAAAAATAAAAAAGAAGAGGAAATAAAATGAAAATAGGCTTTATTGGTTTAGGAAATGTGGGTGGTAAACTAGCTGGAAGCTTAATAAGAAATAATTTTGATGTTACAGTTAGAGAAATAGATGAAAGTTTAACAAATGAATTTAAAAAGCTAGGTGCTAAAATTGCAAAATCTCCTAAAGAATTAGCAGAAAAATCAGATCTAATAATTACTTCTCTTCCTTCGCCTGAAGTTTCTGCAGAAGTTATGGAAAATGAAGATGGAGTTCTAAATGGTTTGTCAGAAAATAAAATTTGGTTAGAAATGAGTACAACAGATGAAAATGAAGTTAAAAGACTTGGGAATAAAGTAATATCAAAAAAAGGTATCCCACTAGATGGGCCTGTAAGTGGTGGTTGTCATAGAGCTGCTACAGGTAATATTGCTATATTTGTAGGTGGAGAAAGAAAAGCTTTTGAAAAAATATTGCCTGCATTAACTGTAATGGGTAGAAAAGTTTTACATACTGGTGAATTAGGTAGCGCATCAGTACTTAAAGTCATAACAAATTATCTTGCATCAGTTCATTTAGTAGCTTTAGGTGAAGCATGGACTGTTGCGAAAAAATCAAATTTAGATCTAACTAAAGCATTTAAAGGTATAGCAGTTTCATCTGGAAATTCTTTTGTACATGAAACAGAAAGTCAGGTTATTTTAAATGGCTCTTATAATATCAATTTCACAATGGATCTTGTTTTAAAAGATACTGGTTTATTTGATAATCTAGCTAAGAAATTAAATGCTCCTTTAGAGATTTCTCCAAAGATAGTTGAGATATTTAAAGATGGACAAAAAAAATATGGTTCAAGAGCATGGTCTTCCATGATTGTAAAAAGAATGGAGGATTTAAATAAAATTAATTTTAGAGCTGAAGGTTTTCCTGATGAGCTTGTGGATAATGAGCCAGAAGAAAAAGGCTATGAAATTTAATAAATATGCTAAGATTATTAAATGTTAGATAAAAGAAAATTTTATATAAATGGTGAATGGGTTGATCCAGTTAAAAAAAACGACTTCGAAGTAATTAACCCATGTAATGAAGATCCTTGTGCAATTATTTCGTTAGGTTCAAAGGATGATACGGATAATGCCGTAAAAGCTGCAAAAACTGCATTTGAGAGCTTTAAAGAAACAAGCAAAGAAGAAAGATTAGATTTACTTGAAAAATTATTAGCTATTTACAAAAGAAGGTTTGGTGAAATGGCTGAAGCTATCTCATTAGAAATGGGAGCACCAATGGATTGGGCTACAGATGTGCAAACTGCATCTGGACAAGCTCACTTGGAAGATTTTATAATTAGACTTAAAGAATTTGAATTTGATGAACATTTTGATGAAAAATCAAACAACCATATTTATTATGAGCCAATTGGTGTTTGTGGATTAATAACTCCGTGGAACTGGCCTATAAATCAAATAGCTTTAAAGGTAGTTCCTGCATTTGCAACAGGATGTACAATGATTTTAAAACCATCTGAAATAGCACCAATATCAGCAATGTTATTTGCAGAAATGATTGATGAAGTTGGATTCCCTAAAGGGGTTTTTAATTTAGTGAATGGAGATGGTGTGGGCGTTGGAACTCAAATTTCAAGTCATCCTGATATTGATATGGTTTCTTTTACAGGTTCAACAAGAGCTGGGAGATTAATTTCAAAAAATGCAGCTGAAACAATTAAAAGAGTTTGTTTAGAACTTGGAGGCAAAGGCGGAAATATAGTTTTTGCAGACAGTTATAAAAACGCAGTTCGAGATGGTATCAGAAATGTAATGAGTAATTCAGGTCAATCCTGTGATGCACCTACAAGAATGCTTGTTGAAAAATCTATTTACCAAAGAGCTGTGGATGAAGCAGTTGATGAAGCAAACAAAATAGGAGTTGATCAAGCCTCTAAAAAAGGAGATCACATTGGACCTGTAATTTCAAAAACTCAGTATGATAAAATTATAAATTTAATTGAAAGTGGAATTAAGGAAGGAGCAACGTTAGCTGCAGGAGGTCCTGAGCTACCTAATGGATTAAACAAAGGCTATTTTATTAAACCCACAATTTTCACAAATGTTACAAATGAGATGAGAATAGCAAAAGAAGAAATTTTTGGTCCAGTTCTATCTATTATTCCATTTGAAACTGAAGATGAAGCAGTAAACATTGTTAATGACACTTCATATGGTTTAGGAAATTATTTACAAACTGATGATAGAGAAAAAGCTCATAGAGTTTCAAAAAAATTAAGATCAGGTTGCGTTTACATAAATGGTAATGCAGCTGACGCCGGCACTCCGTTTGGGGGATATAGGCAATCCGGAAATGGAAGAGAAGGTGGAGTATGGGGCCTCACAGAATATCTTGAAGTAAAAACTGTTACAGGTTGGAAGAATTAATACTTTTAAATTCTAGCATATCTTCAAAAGTACACATTTCAGGTCTTTCAAGAGTTAGTTTTGAAAAACTTTTGCTGAATTCAAAAAATAATTTTTTATTAAATTCAATTAAATTTTTTATTTCAGTTTGATTAAGTTCTCTTAATATATACGCTAAAGTAATATGGAAAGTGTATCTTTGATGATTTTCAAATTTAATTTTTAGCAAACTGCTTAGTTCATCTCTACAATTTCTTAATATTTTTTCGTCCTTTTCAGAAAATGGTTCTAAAATAATACTGTAACCACCAAAAAACATTTTTAATTTTAAGTTTAATTCTTTAGGAAAAATATAGTCCTTAATTCTTTTATTTAACTCAATAGCTATATTTTTGTAATCCATATTAGGATCTATATTTGATGGCCAATATTTAGTGTTTTTTGTATTTAAATTACAACAATCAAATAATGTCATATGAAAGCTGGAAGGAGGTAAATAGAAATAAGTTTTTTTAGGATTAAAATTTTCTATTTTTTTTTGATAATTAATAATTTCATCAGATAAATCAGTATTTAGAGGAATATTGCAAATTATTGTACAGCCTGGAAATAATAAAGGATTTCCTTTGTCATCAAATTTATTTTCAGCACCCTTTAAACTATATCCTTGAAGTTTACCTGATAAAAACTTTTCCTCATTATTAACTATATTTAAGTCCATTAAAATAAACTAAAACCAGTTTATATTTTCTTTATCACAAAGTTCTTTCAACCTTAGTGGATAATCTGTCATGATGCCGTCTACACCATATTCAATCATTTTTAACATGTCGTACTCTTTATTTACCGTCCATACATTCACTGGCAAATCCTCTTGATGTGAAATATCAACAAGTTTTTTTGTAATGTCTTTACGGTAAGGATGCCAAGCTTTTCCACCTTGTGACTTTATAATTCCTGGTAATTCATGGTCTTCATAATATGGCAAAAAGCTCAACCAAGGAGATCTGTTGTAGATAGTTTGATTAATGTTAATTCCTGTCAAATGTTGAGTTAAGTAAGCTCTTGGAATTTCTGGATAGTTATTTTTGATTACTGTTAAAGTTCTCCAATCAAATGATGAAACGATTATTTTATCTTTTAAATGTGATCCATTTATATCCTTCATAACTAATTTTACTGTATCTTCTGGTTCCGGTGTTAAATTTTCTTCGTCTGGTGTAGATTTAATTTCTAAATTAATTAATAAATTTTCAGATTTATTTTTTTTAGACATTTCTAATAATTCAGAAAGTTTTGGTATTTTTTGATTTTCTAATTTTTTTTGATTAATAAATCTTCTACCATATCTAGATAATTTATTTACTGAACCTACGTCAAATTTTAAAAGTTCTTTATAAGTTAAATCAAATATTTTTATATTTTCATCCTCTATCCAATTTCCTTCATTATCTTTTGTTCTGCTTGGATCTAATCTAAAATCATGAGCAATAACTGGTACAAAATCTTTTGAAATTAAAATATCTGTTTCGTAGGCATTAATATTATTATCAAATAAATATTTAAAACTATCTAGTGTATTTTCTGGTAGATCGCCTCTTGCTCCTCGGTGACCATAAATTTTTATATGATTTGGTTTTGCTAAAATCAAATTTAGTTTACTCTTTTGCCAGTGCTTTTATCAAAGATATAATATTTATTTTCTTCAATATTCAAACTTAAATTGTCGCCTTTTTTGATTGTTTGGTTTCCTGGAGATCTATAACAAAAATCTTTTATATTTTTTATTTGTCCATAAACAAGATTATCTGAACCTAGCTGTTCTACTAATTCTACTTTTAAATTTATCAAACCATTTTCAGTCTCTATTAAATGCTCTGGTCTTATTCCTAAAGTAACCTCACCATTATAATCACTTTCTATATTTTTAATCTCAAAGTTTTCTGCTGATAGCGTTTTATTATTTAAATTAGCATCTAAAAAATTCATTTGTGGAGAACCAATAAAACCAGCGACAAATAAAGATTTTGGATTATTATAAATTTCAATAGGAGTTCCAAGTTGTTCTATAATTCCATCATTTATAACAGCTAATCTGTCTGCAAGCGTCATAGCCTCAACTTGATCGTGTGTAACAAATATACTTGTTACTCCAACTTTCTGCTGAAGTTTTTTGATTTCAAGTCTCATTTGGATTCTTAATTTTGCGTCTAAGTTTGAAAGAGGTTCGTCAAATAAGAATATTTTAGGATTTCTAACAATCGCTCTACCCATAGCAACTCTTTGTCTTTGTCCGCCAGATAGCATTGATGGTTTTCTTTGTAAAAAATCTGAAATTTGCAAAAGTTTAGCGGCATCATTAACTTTTTGCTCGATTGTTTCTTTGTCAATTCCTCTATTTTTTAAACCATAAGCTAAATTATTATAAACATTCATATGTGGATACAATGCATAGTTCTGGAATACCATTGCCACATCTCTTTCTGATGGATCAACTTCATTTATTAATTGTCCGTCAAGATTAATATCACCTTCAGTTATATCCTCTAAACCTGCAACCATTCTTAATAAAGTTGATTTTCCACATCCACTAGGTCCTACGAACACCATAAACTCTCCTTCGTTGATACTTAATGAAGTTTCATGTACTGCTTTTGTGCCGTTAGGGTAAATCTTAGTTACATTTTTTAAATCTAAAAAACTCATTTATTTCTCCGTTTGAATTAATCCTTTTATGAACCATTTTTGTAAAAATACCACCACTAATACTGGGGGGATCATAGACAAAATAATATACGCAAATCTTTCAGCAGTTCTTGGTAGTGCAACTCCTTCATAACTCTCTGTGTAAATAATTTTCATCCCCATTACAACAGTCCAATATTCTTCGGCAGTAGTCATAATCAATGGCCACAAATATTGGCTATATCCATAAACAAACATAAATATAAACATTGCAGCTATCATAGTTTTTGATAGTGGAACTAAGAAATCAATGAAAAAACTCCAAGCATTTGCTCCATCTAATTTTGCAGACTCCAATAGTTCATCAGGAATTGTTTTGTAAAATTGTCTGAAGAAAAAGGTTGCTGTTGCTGAGGCAACTAACGGAAGAATAAGGCCTGTATATGAGTTGGTTAAACCTAAATCAGATACTATTTTATAACTTGGAAATATTCTCACCTCCAAAGGAACAAGCAGAGTAATAAAGATCAACCAAAAAATTGGTACTGCTAATTTAAATCTATAATAAACTAAAGCGTATGCAGACATTGCTGAAATAGCTACTTTAAGTGTAGCAATTCCTAAAGCCATTATAAAACTGTTAATAAACATTTTTGCAGCAGTTACTTCCTCAGACCAACCACCTTTTTCATTTAAAACTTCATTATAGTTTCTTGAAAATTGATCACCCAAAGTAAACCTCATACCTTCTGTAAGAATGGATACATTTTCATGTGTGGAGCTTGCAAAAGAAATCCAAATTGGGAGAACCATTAACAAAACTCCTATTATTAAAATAATATGAGCAACAATTTGAAGAGGTTTTATTTTCATTTATCTTGAAAAACTCCTTTAATAAAATGTTTCTGTAAAACAATTATAATTAAAATTGGTGGAACCATAGACATCATAACAAACGCAAAACGGTGAACGATTGAACCTGACATCATCTTTAATCCCATAACCACAGTCCAGTATTGCTCTGAGCTTGTTACTAATAATGGCCATAGGTACTGGTTGTAACCAAAAACAAACATAAATATTAACATCGCTACTATCATTGTTTTTGATAATGGAAGTAAAAAATCAATAAAAAATCTCCAAGTATTTGCTCCATCTAGCTTTGCTGATTCAAGTAATTCATCTGGAACAGTTTTGTAAAACTGTCTAAAAAACAATGTTGCTATAGCTGAAGCCGAAATAGGCACAATCAATCCGAAATAAGAATTTACTAGATTTAGCTCAGCCATTACTGAATACGTTGGAAAAATTCTTAATTCTAATGGAACTAAGATTGTAACAAATATCATCCAGAACAATAATGTTGCATATTTTGTTCTAAAATAAACTAGAGCATAAGCAGCCATTAAAGATGTAATAACAGATAATATTGCAACTCCAGTTGCCATTATGAAACTGTTTAAAAACATTTTTAAAGCGGTTATCTCTTTGAAAAAACCACCCTTGTATAACAAAACTCTCAAATAATTTTCATAAAAGCTGTCTCCTAAAAACATTTGAAGACCCTGAGTATTAATCGTTAAACCTGAATGAGTTGAGCTAGCAAAAATCATCCATACAGGAACAATCATAATTAATATTCCTATGAATAAAATAAAATGAGAAAATCCTGATGTAATTAATCTAGTCATTAATTATAATGTATTCTCCCTTCTATGTATCTAAATTGAAAAATTGTAATAAATAATACTATGAACATCATCATTATTGATTGAGCGCCTGCACTTCCTAAATCTAATCCTCTGAAGCCATCCATGTAGGCTTTGTAAACTAGAGTTCTTGTTTCACCTGATGGGGCACCTATTGTTGTAGTATCAATAATACCGAACGTATCAAAAAACGCATAAGTAATATTAATAATTATTAAAAAGAATGTTGTTGGCATTAGTAAAGGAAATGTAATTGTCCAAAATCTTCTAATACTATTTTTGCAATCTATCATAGATGCTTCAATCACAGATCTTTGTATGGCTTGTAGACCCGCCAAAAAGAAAATGAAATTTGCACTTATTTGCTTCCAGGAACCAGCGATAATTAAATAAATATAAGAGTCAAAGACGCTTTCATACCAGTTAAATCCCCATAGATTATTAAACAAATGATAAAGTAGTCCAAATCTTTCACTAAAAAAATAATTTGCCATTACACCAACAACAGCAGGAGCAATTGCATACGGCCAAATTAATAATGTTTTGTATGCACTTTTGCCATGCATAACATTGTTTGCCTGAACTGCCAGCAACAAACCAATAGAAGCTGTAATTAGTGTTATTACAAAGCTATAAATAATAGTAAACTTAAATGCTATCCAATAAGCAGGATCATCAAAGATGAATAAAAAATTATCAAACCATACAAACTGAGTTCCAAATCCAAATGCATCCTGCATTGTAAATGCATCTCTAAAAGTTTGAATGATTGGCCAATATAAAAAAATTAATAAAATTCCTAACTGTGGAGCCAAAAATAAATATTGAGAATAACTAGATTTAAATTGGACTTTTTTCATATAAGTAAAATAAAAAATAAGGAGGGTAAGTTATTACCCTCCTTAATTAGATTATTGTTTATAAAGTTTTAGCAAATTGTTTTAACAATTTAGCTGCACCTTTATCCATGTTCTTCAATCCTTTTTCGATAGATATTTTACCGTTTAACATAGGCTCAACATTTTCGTAAATTACTTCACGAATTTGTGGCCAGTTACCAGCTCTATATCCACCAGGAATAGTCGAACCTTCTAAGCTTAATTGTTCACCAACTGCTTTATGATATGGAGAAGCTCTATAGAAGTTTATAGTTTCAGCTAACTCTATACCACCTTTAGTTACTGCAGAGTAACCAGTCATATTGTGATAATACAGATCCATTTCTGGAGAACCCATAAATTCTATAAATTTAGCAAGTCCTTTGTACTCTTCTTCTGTATGACCATTTAATATCCAGTTAGCAGCACCACCAATAAATGTTGGATACTCTTTACCACCTGTTACAGAGTCCCAATAAGGAATATGGTTTACTGTAAAGTTAGGAACAACACCTTTCATTCCTCCGAACGATGCAGCTGAACCAAACCAAAACGCAGCTTCACCAGCTATAAATGGAGCTTGGTTATCTCCCCATGCTCTTCCTTTATAACCATAAAGGCCTTTTTCATACCACTCTTTAACTTTCTTCCAGTGCATTACAAATGCATCCGTTTCAGCAAATAAAGTTTTTGTTGGAACAGCATCGTAACCATTGTTTCCATCTGTCATAAGTAAGTTATGTCTTGAAAAGAAATTTTCTGTCCAGATCCAAGGAAAGTGACTTTGAACTAAAGGTATGTATCCAGCAGCTTTAATTTTTGGAGCCATAGCCTCAAATTCTTCGTAAGTTTTTGGTACTGATTCAATTCCAACTTCTTTCAAAATATCCATGTTTGCATACATCAAACAAGTTGAACTATTGAACGGTACACCGATCATTTTTCCATCAGAGTCAGCATAGAAATTTTTAATTCCTGGAATGTAATTGTCTGCATCAACTTTAATTCCATATTTCTCTGCCATTTCTTCAAAACCGATAACAACACCATTTTTTACTTGAGCTACCATAATTGCAGCACCAGCATCATAGACTTGTGAATAGTGTGGCTGGTCACCTGCTCTAAAAGCAGCAATTGTTGCAGCCATGTTATCTTCGTAACTTCCTTTTCCTGTTGGAATTACTGTATATTGATCTTGTGAAGCATTAAATCTATTTGCAATTTCAATAATTACATCACCAAGAAAACCACTGTTTCCATACCACCAGTGAATTTCTGTTTTTGAATAACTGTGTGATGTAAAAGAGAATGTAAATAGAATTGTAAAAATACTTAGTATTTTTTTCATTTTTTTCCCTCTCTTATTTATTAACGTTTTTACAATTGTAAAAATTAAATGTTAAGATAACGTTAAATTAACATTACTTAAATATTAAAATTTATAAATTTTCTATACTGAGTTGAATCTGTTAATAGCTTTTTAAGTATTTTAATCTTCCAATTATCTCATCTCTGTCCATATAATATCCTTGGAGATGTCTGTGACCAGAATTTGGATCAAACTCAGTTCTTCCATGAAGCAATCTTCTATTATTGAACGAAAAAATATCACCTGGCTCTAATCTAAAATTAATTTGAAATTTATCATCATGTAATAAATTTCCGAAACGGTGATGAGCTTTATAGACCGAGTCCATTATATCTGGATGACAATCAAGAGCATCTAGTGTTGCAATACTATATCGAATATCATTGTAATCTCCGTCTTTAGTAAGCGATATTGCTGTACCATAGACACTTCTGACTGCTTCTTGAGTGTAGTCTTTATCTCTAAATTTAAGTGGAGTATTCACCAATATATCAAAAGTATCTTTTTCGTTATTTCTTAAATAATCTGCTACAGCAAATGCATCTACAGCTGAGGAGTCACCACCCTTCGCTGAATTTATTAAACAATGTAAAAATTGATAACCAGGTGGGTTTTCAAACCAAGGCAAATCCATATGATTTCTTAAAGCGTGCGCTGTGTATGCGGAGTTATTTGGTTTTGGAATATTAATTACTTCAAAGGGGGTATTAAAAAATGTCTCTCGTGTATGACTTATACGATTTAAAACTTTTAATGCAGAATTTTTTTCTATCGGTGCATTTTTAACTATAGCTATACCAGTATAATGTAAAAGTTCTAACCACTTAACCAATCCTTCATCTGAATTTATAATTTCATCGTGATCAATTTGAATTGATTTTAAATTTTTTTGTAATGAACTATCCCATAACTTGTATGGAGAAACATATTTTTGCTTATTTTTTATGGTATAACAATTTTCTCTAAGCCAATTAGGATCATAACAACTTGTATGATCTCCTTCACTCCATTCAATTTCTAATTTTCCATCTGAACTTATGCAATATTTTGTGGGATTAATGTTTTGCGAGACTTCCAAAATATTAAACATTCTGTGTCTTGAGTCTTTATCATGAGCAGTTGGACAATTATCTCTAAGCCAAAGATAATTAAACTTGCTTTCCTCACCATCATTCCAAATAACTTTTAAATATGTTGAATTTTTTTCTAGTTTAGAAATTGAGCTCACACTTAATTTTTATATAAAAGAGTAATCAAATCAACTCAATTAATAGTTGTATTTATAATTCAAAGCTTGTTTTTTATCTACATTCATTATTAACTCTCAGAATTAAAACTTAACCTTAAGGAGATAATTAATGAAGTTTTTAAAGAAATTAACAATCTCAATTTTCCTTCTGTCATCTTTGATTACGACTAGTGCAAATGCTGGCGACTGTAAAGCAAGATTGGGAGATTTTGACTGGAGTAGTGCTAACATCCATACGGCAATTACTACTTTTATTCTTGAAAAAGGATACGGGTGTGAAGTTTCTGTAACTAAAGGAAGTACTACCCCAATAATGGCTGCTCATTACGACGGTCAATTAGATGTTATTACAGAAGTTTGGTATGACAACATTATTGCTAATTATGAGCCACATGAAAAGGCTGGCACTATTATTAATATTGGAGTCAACACTCCTGACTCACAACAAGCTTTCTATGTAGATAAAACAACAGCTGATAAATACAATTTGAAATCAGTTGATGATATGAAAGATCCAAAAATTGCAGCTTTATTTAAAGACCCAGAAGATCCTTCAAAAGGACGTATGACTAGCTGTATATCTGGTTGGACTTGTTATACTGTAAACTTGGTTAAACAAATAGAGTATGGTTTAGATGAATACTATACTAACTTTGATCCAGGTTCAGGTGGAGCATTAGATGCTGCTATAGCAGGAGCTTTTGCCAAGAAAAAACCAATCTTTACATATTACTGGGCGCCAACTGGTTTAATGGGTAAAGTTGACCTAGTTAGACTTACAGAACCAAAATTTGATTCTGATTGTTGGAATTCTATGTCTGCAGTTGTTGAAGATATTAAAGCAAACGGACCAGATGCTTACAAAAAAAGCTGTGCATGTGAATATAGAGATATGGCTTTGACAAAATCTGTTTTAACTGATTGGGCGAAAGCTAATCCTAAAGAAACTGATTTCTTAAAGAAATATACTATTCCAACAGCTACAGTTAACAAAATGTTAGCTTTTTACGAAGATGAGTCAGATGGTGATATGGAACTTACCGCGATGCACTTCTTAAAAAATGAAAGCATGTGGAAAGATTGGGTGCCAGCAGACGTTGCTAAAAAAGTTAGCGCCGCTCTATAATCCAATATCCTAAATAATTATGAAAGAGCCCTTCGGGGCTCTTTCTTTAATAAGATTTAAATTATGGAAGCATTAAAGAAAAATAAAAAAATATTTTTTAATATTGGTTTGCTCGTTATCTTTGTATGGTTATTAATAACTAGTTATTCTCAATCAAAAAGAAAACCTGACAATATTGGAGAATTATTAAATGATTTTTCATGGTTAGGGGGTAAATGGCCAAAGTGGCTAGATTTACCATTAATGAATTGGATCAATGTTGGTTTCAAAACACTTAATGAAAAATATGGGTACATCTTTGAAGCTATTAATAATGTTCTTCTTTATATGTTAATGCTTGTAAAAAACTTTTTAATTCAAGCTCCATGGCCATTGGTTATACTTGGTGTAGTAGTTCTAACTTATTTTGCAAGTGGAAGAAAAGTTGGAACGACAGTATTTGTAGGGTTTTGTACTTTTTTTATAGGGTTTCTTCACCCAATATTTTGGCAAAAAGCAATTGAAACAACTGCTATAATGTTAATTGGAATATTTCTTTGTGTTGTTGCGGGCATTCCATTGGGAATAGCGATGGCAAGAAGCGTAAGAACAAGAAATGTAATTTTACCAGTTTTAGATTTAATGCAAACTATTCCAAGTTTCTGTTATCTAATTCCAGGTATTATGTTGTTTGGCTTAGGTGCGGTTCCAGCGATAATAGCTACATTTATTTATGCAGTTCCTCCTCTAGTTAGACTTACAGATTTAGGAATTAGGCTTGTTGATACTGAGGTTATTGAAGCTGCAGATGCATTTGGTGCAAGCAAAAAACAAAAGCTATGGGGGGTGCAAATGCCATTAGCTTTACCTAATATAATGCAAGGTATTAATCAATGTACAATGATGGCATTAGCTATGGTAGTTATTGCATCGATGATAGGAACTAGAGGTTTGGGGGATGAAGTTTTACTTGGACTTCAGCAATTAAATGTGGGAAGAGCTGCTGAAGCAGGAATTGCAATTGTACTTTTAGCAATTGTTCTTGATAGGATAACTCAGTCTTACGGAGAAACTTTGCAAGAGAGAACAGCTCCAAATACAAAGAAAGGTAAATAATGTCTAAAATTGAGATTAATAATGTTTATAAAATCTTTGGTAGTAATCCTCAATCTGTAATGCCTATGGTAAAAGGTGGGGCTAACAAAGAGGAGGTTTTAGAACAAACTGGTCATACAGTTGGTCTTGATGATGTTTCATTAAAAATAGAAGAAGGTGAAACTTTTGTTTGTATGGGTTTGTCAGGATCTGGAAAATCAACTCTAATTAGGCATTTAAATAGATTAATTGATCCAACAGATGGTGAGATCTTGGTTGAAGGTACAAATGTTATGTCTTTCAATAAAGATCAACTGATTGAATTTAGAAGACACAAAATGAGTATGGTGTTTCAAAGATTTGGTTTATTCCCTCACAAAACAGTTATACAAAACGTCGGTTATGGGTTGGAAATGCAAGGCAAACCTGAAGACGAGAGAAACAGAGTTGCGATGGAAAAAATTGATGCTGTTGGATTAAATGGATTTGAAAATCAATTTCCAAATCAATTATCTGGTGGAATGCAACAACGTGTCGGTTTAGCTAGAGCTCTTGCTACAGACAGCGATATTATGCTTATGGATGAAGCTTTCAGTGCGTTAGATCCACTGATTAGAAGTGATATGCAAAAACAGTTACTTGATCTTCAATCAGAATTAAAAAAAACTATTGTATTTATTACTCATGACTTAGATGAGTCTCTTAGACTTGGTGATCATATTGGAATACTAAATGCTGGAAAATTAGTTCAAGTTGGAACTCCCGTGGATATCATTATGAACCCAGCAGATGATTACGTAAAAGCTTTTGTAAAAGATGTAAATAGAGCAAAAGTTATTAAAGCCAAAGTTATTATGAAAGATATTAATAATGCTAATGATATAGATAAGTCCAGTTTAATAAAAGTAAATGAAGATCAGTTTATTGAGGAATTCCTACCACAAATAGTTTGTTCAAATTCAAACTGCGAAGTAGTAGATAAAAGTGGAAATGTTAAAGGTTATATATCTAATAAAGAATTGCAGTCATCTTTAACAAAATCATAATTAATGGTTAACAAATCATTAAAGAATAAAAAAATAATAATTTCTGCAGGAGCATCTGGAATAGGTTTAGCTACAGCCAAATTATGTCTTTCACGTGGAGCGTATGTTTATCTTTGTGATATTGACACTAAATCTTTAAACAAACTCAATAAACATCCTTTAAAAAACAAAAGATTGTTTGCATATACATGTGATGCCTCAGATGAAAATCAAGTTTCAGATTTATTTAAAAAAATAAATAAGAAAACAAAAAAAATCGATGCTTTGATAAATAATGTTGGAATTGCCGGACCAACTGGATCTCTTGAAAAATTAAAATCTGAAGATTGGGAAAATACCCTACATGTAGATGTAAATAGCCACTTCTATTTTACAAAAAAAGCTATTCCATTACTTAAAAAATCTAAAAATGGTTCAATAATCAATATTTCATCAACAGCTGGCATTCTTGGTTTTCCTCTTCGGTCTCCTTATGCTGCAAGTAAATGGGCAATAATTGGGGTTACAAAAACCTTAGCTATGGAGCTTGGTAAATTTAACATTAGAGTGAACGCAGTGTGTCCCGGAACAATTAAGGGGGACAGAATGAAAAGAGTTATAAAAGATAAAGCAAAATTTACTAAAATTTCAACAAAAGTAATTGAAAAAGATTTTGTTTCAATGAGCTCAATGAAACAATGGATTTTAGAAGAGGATATTGGGAAAATGTGTTCTTTTCTAATTTCTGACGACTCTAACAAAGTTTCTGGACAGGTAATCTCTGTTGATGGTCACACAGAAAGAAATGATTAGTTTATCTTAATTTTTTTTCGTATTTTTTTCTAAGCTTTTGAAGCTCAACTAAATATTCATCTCTAATATTTGAGATTTTGGTAACTGATTTTCCTTTAGATTGTTTTTTCGTTCCTTTAACTAATCTATCAATTAACTTATTTGATAATTTTGGAGCTTTAAGTTTTGTCCATGGAAGTTTTAAAGCTGGTCCAAATTGTTCTAACATGTGTCTCATACCAGCTTTTCCTCCAGCTAAATGAAAAGTTAGAAAGGTTCCCATTAATGACCATCTTAAACCTGGTCCATCTTCGATTGCTCTATCTAAATCCTCTGTAGTTGCGTGACCTTCGTTAATAATGTGTAGCCCTTCTCTCCACAAAGCTTCCTGCAATCTATCCGATAAATAACCTGGCAACTCATGTTTAACCATTATTGGATTCATAGAAATTGATTTATAAAATTTTTTAGCCAAATTTAAATTTTTTTTTGAAGTTTTCTTACCTGGAACAATTTCTACGGCAGGCAATAAATAAACAGGATTAAATGGATGTCCAATTATTCCCCTCTCTGGATTTTTACATTTAGAATAAATTCTTGTTGGCAGTAATCCTGATGAACTTGATGAGATAATTGCGCTGGATTTAGAATATTTTCCAATGGTGCTCATCAACTTAGTTTTTAAAGTATAATTTTCACTTGCACATTCTTGAATAAAATCTGCATCCCTTAAAGCTTCATCAATAGAAGTAAAATATTTAAAATTTTTAAGATTAATTGTTTTTTTGTTAAAAAGTTTTTTTACATAGGGCCAAGTTCTTTTAATCTCAGTAATTAAATTTTTTTTTAATTTAATATCTTTATCATAAGCATGAACAATTTTATTATGAGCTAAACATCTGATGATCCAGCCTGTACCAATTACTCCAGTACCAATAACTGCTATTTTTTTAATTTGGGACATTACTTGTGTTTAACAAGTTTTAACTTTTCTCTAGTTTCTGCTGGTGTCATTGGGGCATAGCCAAGTTCATCTATAATTCTTACAGCTTTTTCTACCAATTGAGCGTTAGTAGCTAATTTACCTTTAGATAAATATAAATTATCCTCTAAGCCGACTCTTGGATTACCTCCCATCAAAACAGTTTGAGCAACAAATGGCATTTCATTTTTTGAAATTGCAAACCCAGACCAAATCCCTTCTTTTGGCATAATATCTTTCATGGCTTGCATGGCTAATGTTGTTGCAGGTGCTCCCCATGGTATTCCTAAACACATTTGAAACATTGGTGGATCACTTAATAATCCCTCTTTATATAGTTGAGCACCAAACCACATATTTCCTAAATCAAATGCTTCAATTTCAGGCTTAACACCTATTTCTTTTAATTTTTTTGCAGCTTTTCTCAAATCATTTGGGGTATTAACAGTAATAACTGAGCTATCACCAAAATTTAATGTTCCAGCATCTAATGTACAAATTTCAGGTAAAAACTGTTCGGCATTTGCAATTCTTTCCATAACATTTGCCATATCCGTCATAGGTCCAAAGTCTAAAGGATTGTCTCCCTGTCCTATATCTAAATCTCCACCCATTCCAGTTGTTAAATTTAATATTACATCAGTGTCACTTGAACGAATTCTATCAACTACTTCTTTATATAATTCTAATCTTCTGCTAGGTGTTCCATCTTCCTCTCTTACATGAATATGTGCAATTGCAGCTCCAGCTTTAGCGGCCTCAATTGACGCTTTTGCAATTTGTTCTGGGGTTTTAGGTAAATCTGGATGCTTACTTGCTGTATCTCCTGACCCAGTAACAGCACACGATATGAATACCTTGTTGTTCATTTTAAGTAAGATTTATACTATTATAAAAAGGTCGAGGGAATAAAAAAATGTCTTTTCACATAACAAATCTAACAATTAAAAAAGATTGGACTGATTATAACAATCATATGAACATGGCTTACTATGTCCTAGTTTTTGATCAGACGTGGGAGATAATACTTGAAAAATTTAGGATGGGTGAAAAATCTGCAAAGGATAGTCTAAGGAGCACCATGGTTGTTGAAACTCGTACTACATATGATGGTGAAGTTAAAGAGGGCGATGAAGTTGAAATTGTTTTAACCTTCTTTGATCATGATAAAAAGAGATTACATTTCAAGATGGAAATGATTGAAAAATCATCAAAAAAATTATCGGCAACTATTGAAATGTTAGCGCTTTATATTGATCTTAGTAAAAGAAAAGTTACTGAGTTTGAAGAAGAAAAAATTAAAATTATGGATGACTTTATTAATGAAAATAAAGATGAATTTAATTCTAACAATTTAGCAATTATTGGAAAACTCAAAAAATGATTGATGTAAAATTATTATCAGGAGCATTGGGTGCAGAAATAAATGGAATTAATTTAACCGATGTTTCAGATGAAAATTTTAAAAAAATAAACAACCTTTTGTTAGAACACAAAGTAATCTTCTTTAGAGATCAACCTTTAACAACAGAACAACATATAGCTTTAGCTGCTAAGTTTGGTCCATTAGAAACACATGCATATGTTAAAGGTAGAAGTGAATTTCCTGAAATTGTAAGAATAATTAAAAAGCCTGATGAAAAAACACAATGGGGTGAAGGTTGGCATTCAGATGTTAGTTACAATAAAAAACCCACAAAGGCTGTTGTTTTAAAATCAATTAAAATTCCACCAGTTGGAGGTGATACTGTTTTTTCAAATATGGAACTTGCATGGGAAACATTGGATGAAGAAATAAAAAATAAGATCAAAAATAAAAAAGCGGTTCATTCCTCACTAGGAGGAGGATTTTTCCTTGATAAATATAAAGCAATGGAGAGCAATGGAAATATGGATGAATATTCAAACACTCATCCAATTTTAAGAACTCATCCAGAAACAGGTAAAAAAATTCTTTTTGTAAATTGGACTTATACAAAAGAAATTGTTGGCATGGACAAAGAAGAAAGTAATGAAATATTAAATTATTTATTCGAACATCAGGCAAGATTAGATCTTACTTGTAGATTTAAATGGACAGAAAACGCGATTGCCATCTGGGATAATAGAAGTGTTCAACACTATGCGATTGCCGATTTTTATCCAAATAAAGGACTTGGTTTTGAAAGAATAATGGACCGTATTGCTATTGAAGGGGATTATCCACAATAATAAATGAAGATAATTTATAAAATCATTTCAAATTTTATAAATAATAAATCTTTATATATAGGTGAAAATGTAACAATGTCTGAGCACATGATACAATCAGCTATGCTAGCTGAAAAAGCAAAGTGTGATGATGATCTAATTTGTGCTTGTTTACTTCATGACTATGGGCATTTTCTTTTAGAAGATCCTGATGAACTGGTTAAAAATAAATTAGATGGAGAGCATGAAAACATTGGATATCAATATCTTAAAAAGTTTTTTGGACAAAAAATTGTTGAGCCAATCAAATATCATGTATTAGCCAAACGTTATTTATCTCGAGACAAAAAATATTTTAATTTTTTATCAGATGCGTCAAAAATAAGCTTAAAGTTACAAGGAGGCGTTTTAAATGATAAAGAAAGTAAAAAGTTTGAGAATAAATCTTACTTTAAGCCATCAATTCTTCTTCGAAAATTTGATGAAGCTGCTAAAAGAACTGATATTAAAATGAAATCTATTCATGACTATGAAAAGTTGTTAAGTTCCAAACTTATATGAATTTCGATTATTTAATTATTGGTGCTGGTAGTGCAGGCTGTGTACTTGCAAATCGATTAACAGAAAACAATCAAAACAATGTAGCAATATTTGAAGCTGGAAAACCCAGTGATATATGGAAAGTCAACATGCCACTTGCAATTTTATATACGATGCATGATCCAAAATATAACTACAAATATTATTCAGAACCAGAACCCCACCTACATAATAGAAGATTATTTTGTCCAAGAGGAAAAATGATTGGTGGATGTTCTGCTCATAATGGAATGGTGTTTGTTAGAGGCAATCCAAATGATTATCAAAGATGGGCATCTTTTGGATTAGACGATTGGTCTTATGAAAAAGTCCTTCCCTATTTTAAAAAAATTGAAACTTGGTCAGAAGGAGAAAATGAATATCGAGGTGGTAGTGGAATATTGCCAGTAAACCAATCTAAAAATAAAAATCCTTTATTTAAAGCGTTTGTAGATTCAGCTGGAGAAGCTGGTTATAAAATAAATAACGACATGAATGGTAAGGAACAAGAAGGTTTTGGAATGTACGATGTCACTATTCATAAGGGCGAGAGAGCCAGTGTTTCAAAATATTATTTAAATCCTGCAAAAAAAAGAAAAAATCTTAAAGTATTTACAGAAGCTTATGTTGAGAGAATAATTTTTGACGGAAAAAAAGCAATTGGAATTGAAGTTAAAATTAAAAATAAAGTTGAAAAAATTTATGCAAATAAAGAAGTAATTTTAAGTGGAGGTGCAATTAATTCACCTCAATTACTGATGCTTTCAGGGATTGGCCCAAGTCAACACTTAAAAGATAAGGGAATTGATGTTGTTCATAACTTAGAGGGTGTTGGCAAAAATCTACAAGATCATTTGGAAACGTATGTGCAGCAAGAATGTAGAACTAAAGATACCTTATATTCTTACGTTAATAAGTTAAATATGGTTAGAATTGGTATTCAGTGGTTTTTAAATAGAAGTGGTCCCTGCTCTACCTCTTTCTTGGAAGCTGGAGGTTTTTGTAAATCATCACCAGAGAGAGAATATCCTAATATTCAATTTCATTTTTTTCCTGCTTTTGTTATTGATCATGGATTAGTTGATCCTGATAGGCATGGTTACCAATTGCATGCTAGTCCAAACCATCCAAAAAGTAGAGGCCATATAACTTTAAACAGCTCGAACCCTTATGATTATCCAAAAATTCAATTTAATTATCTTGAGCATGAAGATGATTTAAAGCAAACGATAGAATGTATTCATGTAGCTAGAAAAATTTTAGGACAAGATTCTTTGAAGCCTTTTGCAGGCGAAGAAATTGGACCAGGAGAACATGCTCAAACTAATGAAGTATTTGAAGAATACATCAGATCTAAAGCTGAAACTGCTTACCATCCATCTTGTACTTTAAAAATGGGTGTAGATAATATGGCTGTTGTTGATCAAAAACTAAAAGTTCATGGAGTTGAAAATCTAAGAGTAGTTGATGCGTCTGTAATGCCTGAAATTACAAGTGGAAACCTAAATGCTCCAACATTAATGATTGCTGAAAGAGCTTCAGAATTTATTTTAAATTAAAATTACTTGTTACGATAAACTGAAATTAAACAAATAATTTCAAACATTATAGAAGCTGCAACCATTGCTGTAATTTGATTTGGACTATCTTTTGTCGGCATTAAACAAGCAACATCTCCACCAATTACATTTTTTCCTTTCAAGCATTGAATTAGTTTTCGCGCTTCATCCATGTTAAATCCTTTATAAGCAGGTTCTATATTTGCTACACCTGGAGCAACTGCTGGGTCTAGACAATCTAAATCAAAGGTAACGTAAATAGGATTGTCCCCTAATCTATCTAAAATCATTTTAACACATTTTTCATGGCCCCATTCTCTATATTCATCCATTGTAATTACTTGATAACCAATATCATAGCTTGCTTGTAGCCAATCTAATGTTCTTGGATTTCCTCTTATACCTATCTGAGTACTTGTATGTGGATCAACATTTCCTTGTTTAACTAAATAAGAAGCCCAATGTGCTGCTGATTTTTTTGCACCCAAAAAATGATCTAATTTTTCAAAACAATCTGTATGGGCATCAAAATGAAGAAATGTAATTTTTTTTCCTTTAGTTAATTTTGAATTTTTTTTAGCTAAGCTTTGAACAATTCCACCAGTTACTGAATGATCACCACCAATTGATACAACTGGCTTTTCGGCCT
>QCHC01000011.1 GCA_003279765.1 Pelagibacteraceae bacterium AG-390-M19
TATTGAAGAACTTAATAAAAATAGAAAAAATTATTCCTTTCTTTCAGAAGAAATCGGTTTTATTAAAAATAAAGATGAGGAAAATACATGGATTATTGATCCTATAGATGGAACTACCAATTTTCTTCATGGTATTCCACATTTTGCAATATGCATTGCGTTACAATCTAAAAACGAAATTATAAGTGGATTAATTTTTGATCCCATTAAAGATGAAATGTTTTTTGCTGAAAAAAATAAAGGTGCTTATTTAAACAATCATCGATTAAGGGTTTCAAATAAAAGTTCAATTGAAAATTGTCTTTTCGCAACTGGTGGAAAACAAAAAAAGGAACCAGACTTAGCTTACAGAAAATCTGGTTCTGCTGCTTTAGATATGGCCTATGTTGCTGCAGGAAGATATGACGGTTATTTTCAAAATAATCTAAAATTATGGGATATTGCTGCTGGCATAATTATAATAAATGAAGCTGGAGGGATTATTAATAATATTGATCTGAATGAATATGACAATATTAAAATTATAACATCTACACCCAACATTAACAAAAAACTCTTTGAAAAAGTGATTTTATAGTCTCATAATTAAATTTAATATTTCAAAAATTTAATTACTTAAATTAAAGTATTAAAAAAACATATATTGCTTGATGTAATTATCTATATTAAATAATAAATTATAAATTATGAAAAATAAATCTGTGGATAACGAAATCAATTTAATAGAAGTATTTGATATTATATGGAGAAAAAAAATTAAAGTTGCTCTAATAGTTACATTAACAATTATAGCTGCTTTAATATATCACAAATCAAACCCTTCTACATATCTCGCAAAAACAGAAATTACGCCTATTTCAGTATTTCAAGAATTTAAATATGCAACAATTAATTCTTTCGCAGCAAGAAGTAATTTTCATTTTGAGAGAAAAGTTAAAAAGGAAATAGTTATTTCAGACGAAATCAAAGAAATTCTTGAGAAAGAAATAATATATTTACCTTTTGGTGAAATAGATAGATTTTTTCTTCTAAATTTGTTTGTTGATAAACTTAATGAAGGAGAAATATTAAAAGAGTCAATTAAAAAGCAAAATTTAATTAATAAAGAAGATTATGAAAATGATAGATTATACGAAAATGCAGTCTCAAAATTAGCTCATTCTATTAAAATATTGCCATCTGAAGAAATGATTGAAAAAGAAAAAAGGAAAGTAATTAAATGGAACATAGTTTTTGAAACAAAAAATAAAGAAACCTGGGGCAAAATTTTAGAAAGTTTAGAATACCCAATTAATCAAGAAGTTAACAATTATCTTGCAAATGTCACTTCAAAATTTTTAGAAGATGCAAAAAAATTAAGATATTATTTAATTGAAGATATAGATCAAAAAGTATCCAATTCTCTAGATCAATATGAAATTAATATAATTCGTAGGTTGGCTTTTTTAAAAGAACAAGCAAAAATCGCAAGAGAATTAAATTTAGCAAAAAATAATTTTAATCAAAAATTAACAGTGGATCATAATTCTGAGCCTTATTATTTAAGAGGTTATGAAATCATCGAAAAAGAAATTGAACTAATCAAAAAAAGAACAGATAAAAAAAATTTCATTAAAGATTTAAATAAAATAGAAGAAGAAAAAAGAGAATTAATTTCAAATAAAAATATTGAAAGATTTGAGAATTTATTTATGCAATCTCCAATAATGAATCCACCTGAATTTTCTGCAGGTAAAATAAATTTTTTATCCACTACTTACGAAGATAACAAAATAGCGCTAAATATATTCCTAATAATTGCAACAATTTTAGGTATAATTATAGCAATATTTTATGTATTAATTGAAGAATCTTATAAGAATATTAATTAATTTTTCAATAATTTCTAAAGTAAATTATTAAAATAAAAAACTTTTAATTGTGTTCTTAATTTCATTTGCTATAAGTCTCGCATGAAAAAAAAAATTCATCCAAACTATCATTCAATTAAAGTTGAAATGACTGATGGAACACAATTTGAGACTAAATCTACTTGGGGAAATGAAGGAGATATACTAAAGCTCGAGATTGATCCAAAGTCACATTCTGCGTGGACAGGTGGAAAACAAAAATTAATGGATAAAGGAAGAATAAGCAAATTTAACAAAAGATTTCAAAACTTTAAATTAGAAAAAAAAAATTAGATGTCAAATGCACCTTTGATGCCAATGGCTACAGCTGTTTGGCTTGTTGAAAACACAACTTTAACTTTCAAACAAATAGCAGATTTTTGTAAGTTACATGAGGTAGAAATACAAGGAATAGCAGATGGTGAGGTTGCTAAAGGAATTAAAGCCTATAATCCAATTATATCTGGTCAATTAACATTAGAGGAAATTGAACTTTCATCTAATAATGAAAGTAGACCTTTAGAAATAAAAAGTAGTGATATTGAAATTTCTAATTCAAATCAAAAAATCAAAAAATATATTCCACTTTCAAAAAGACAAGATAAACCAGATTCTGCACTTTGGCTCATAAAACAACATAATATTTTAAAAGACTCTCAAATAGCAAAATTAGTAGGAATAACTAAAAACTCGGTCACATCTATAAGAAATAAAAGCTACTGGAATTACAATAATTTAAATCCTAAAGATCCTGTGGCTTTAAACCTTTTTACCCAAAAAGATTTAATTGAAGCTATTGAGAAAGCGGAAAGAAGAATAAAAAGAGAAAAAAAACAAAAAGAAAAACAGATTTAACAAAGGTAAAATAAATTAAGAAAATGAATAGACATAAAATTTTAAAAATGTTAATTACACATTTTTTTGGAGGTAGTTATTAAAATAGAAGTAAAAGATAATAATGTTGAGCAAGCTTTGAGAGTTTTAAAAAGAAAACTTCAAAGAGATGGTTTTTTTAAAATAATTAAGTTAAAAAATACTTATGAAAAACCATCTGAGAGAAAAAAAAGAATTTTGCAAGAAAACATTAAAAGAGTAAAAAAATTAAATAAACTTAAAAATAGAATTTAATTTTACCGCGGGGTGGAGCAGTCTGGTAGCTCGTCAGGCTCATAACCTGAAGGTCGGCGGTTCAAATCCGTCCCCCGCAACCAATTCAACTACATTTTAAAATCAGATTTTTTGCTATCGACTAGGAAAGACTTAACTGTTTCTAAAGTTAGCTGTTTAAATGACTTTCCAAATTTTTCTATTTTTTCAATTAAAGCTGGTGGGATAGTGATTATGTGACACCCTAATTGTTTAGCTTGCATATAATTATATGGCTCTCTCACACTCGCCCATAATATTTCTACATTTTTAAAATTCTTTGCTAACTTAATACTTTTTACAAATTCAGGAATTGGATCTTTGCCAGTATCTCCTGCTCTTCCTGCAAAAATTGAAATAATTACTTTTGTATTTTTGTTTATTACTTTGAGTATTTTTGCAGTTTGGCTTGCTGTGTATACTGCTGTTATATTCAATTTAATATTTTTACTATTTAGCTCTTTAATAATATTACCTGAAAACTTATTTTTTGAGTTAACAACCGGAACTTTGACGTATACATTTTTTCCCCATGTGTTTATTTCTTCTCCTTGCTCAATCATAGATTTTTGATCATCGGCAAACACTTCAAAAGAAATTGGTTTATTTTTACAAACTTTAAGTATTTGTTTAGAATATGATTTATAATCTTTTGCTCCAGCTTTTCTCATCAAGCTTGGGTTAGTTGTAAATCCTTTAACAATTTGTCTTTTATTAAATTTTTTTATTAAAGATATATCTGCAATATCGCAAAAGATTTTTGTGTTCATTAAATCTATAAATTTTTTGTAATATCCTCTGTCATTTTTTTTTGCATCCGCAAACAGCATTAAGGTATTTTCTTTGTAAAATAGATCATTATCAATACCAGCATAACCTGGAGATAAGCTTCTTTTTACAAACAGAACAGATTTACATTTCTCAACATCTAGGACTGGCATTCCATAAATTGGGCTTTGAGGATCAGTTTTTGCAACTGGGTTTGTTACATCATTTGCGCCAATAACAAAAGCAACATCTGCATTTGCAAAATCGTTGTTTATTTCCTCTAATTCAAAAACCTCATCATATGGAACATTAGCTTCTGCCAATAAAACGTTCATGTGACCAGGCATTCTTCCTGCTACTGGATGAATTGCATAAGAAACTTTAATATCGTTTTTCTTTAATGTATCTACCATTTCCCTCAATGCATGTTGTGCTTGTGCCACTGCCATTCCATAACCAGGAACAATTATAACTGAAGAAGCATTTTTCATTAAGAAAGCTGCATCGTCTGCATTACCACTTTTAACTGGTCTTTGTTCTTTATTTTGACTCTGAGAAGTTTGGTCTGTTGCACCAAATCCACCTAAGATAACATTAAAGAATGATCTATTCATTCCTTTGCACATTATATACGACAGTATTGCACCAGATGATCCGACCAACGCACCTGTAATAATTAAAGCGGTATTTTCTAGAGTAAATCCTATTCCAGCTGCTGCCCAACCTGAGTAAGAATTCAACATTGAAATTACTACAGGCATATCTGCACCACCAATTGGAATAATAATTAAAAATCCAATTAAAAAAGATACTGCAATTAATACCCAAAATAAATTAGCTGATTGTGTTGTGCAAAGATAAATTGTTAATATTACGATTAGTATTAATAATAATGCATTTAGTAAGTGCTGGCCTTTAAATGTTATAGGGGCACCAGACATAATTCCTTGTAATTTTAAAAACGCTATAACAGATCCAGAAAAAGTGATTGCACCGACTGCGGCTCCAATTGCCATCTCAATTAAACTTGCAAGCTTAATATTTCCTGGTGTCCCTAAATTAAATGCAGCTGGATTAATAAATGCTGAGATTGCAACAAATACTGCTGCTAAACCAACTAAACTATGAAAGCCAGCTACTAATTCTGGCATTGCTGTCATTGGAATACGATATGCAATAAATGCTCCTATGCTTCCACCAATAGCTAAAAAAATTAAAACATAAATGAAACCTGATGAAAAGTTTCCGACAGACAAGAATGTTACAGTTACAGCTATTAACATTCCAATTATTCCAAACAAATTTCCTTGTCTTGAAGTTTCAGGAGACGACAAACCCCTTAAAGCTAAGATAAATAATACCCCGGATACTAAATATAAAATTGCGGATAAATTTGCAGACATTTATTATTTATCCTTTTTCTTTTTTTTGTACATAGCTAGCATTCTTTGTGTTACTAAAAATCCACCAAAAATATTCACAGCCGCTAAAACAATAGCTAAAAAACCATAAATACTAGATGAAGAGAAAACTACACCATCACTTCCGGACAAAGCTGCAATTATTGCACCCACAATGATTACTGAAGATATTGCATTCGTAACTGACATCAAAGGTGTGTGCAAAGAAGGTGTTACGCTCCATACAACATAGTAACCAACAAATATTGATAATATAAATATACTCAATCTGAATATAAAAGGATCTATTTCCATAATACTACTTAATAAGTGTTTTCTCTATTATTTCATCTTCTAAATTAATATTTAATTTCTTATTTTCTTTATCAAATAAATTAGAGATAAAATTAAATGCATTTTTAGCATATAAATTAGAAGCTGATACGGGTAATTTATTTAATATATTTGCCTCACCCAAAATTTTAACCCCATTTTTATCGACCATTTTATCAACCTCAGTAAAGACCGTATTTCCTCCTTGAACTGCTGCTAGATCATAAATGACTGATCCTGCTTGTAAATTTTTAAACATTTTCTCTTTAATTATTTTTGGAGCTTCTCTACCTGGGATTAATGCGGTACAAATTATTATATCAATTTTTTTTAGCGTTTCTGAAAGTAATTCTTCTTGCTTCTTTTTAAATTCATCAGAAGTTTCTTTTGCATAACCGCCTTCAGTCTCTAGATTCTCAGATCCTTCAACTGTAAGAAATTTTCCACCTAAGCTCTCAACTTGCTCTTTTGAAGCCATCCTTACATCTGTTGCAAACACTACAGCTCCCATTCTTTTTGCAGTTGCAATTGCTTGTAATCCGGCAACTCCTGCTCCAACAACTAATACTTTTGCAGCAGGAATTGTACCAGCTGCAGTCATCATCATCGGAATTGCTTTTTCATAAACCTGGAAAGCTTCTACCACGGCTTTATATCCAGCAAGATTAGCTTGTGATGATAAAATATCCATTGATTGTGCTCTTGTAATTCTTGGTAGCAACTCTAAAGAAAAACAATTTATTTTATTTATCTTTAAATTCTCTAATTTTTCTTTATTTACAAAAGAGTTTAATGAACCAATCAAAGTTTGATTTTCTTTAAACAATGATAATTTTTCCTCAACAGGTAATCCTAATTGAATTATGATCTCAGCATTTTTAATTATTTCTTCTTCATTATTTAAAAAATTCACTCCTAGATTTTTATAATCTTCATCATTAAAACCTAAATGAGTTCCATAATTATTTGGTAATGTTAAATTAAATCCCAAACTGATATATTTTTTTGCAATTTCTGGGGTAACCGCTATTCGTTTTTCAATATTTAGGTTTTCTGAAATTGAGGCTAAATTCATAATATAGATAAATTAATATATTATAAAAGAAATATTGCCATTAAAACTAAAACAGAAATTACTGCGACAGTTCCCCACAAAACAAATTTTGTAAAATTGTTCCAGGTATTCTTATGGTTTTCATTATCCATAAAAATTATTTCTGTCTTGCTTTAAATTTTGGGTTTGTTTTATTAATGATGTAAACTCGGCCTCTTCTTCTTACTAATTTCGAGTTTAAGTCTCTTTTTTTAATTGATTTTAAAGAACTTTTTATTTTCATAATTTTTAAATGCCTGGCAACGTCCTACTCTCCCGTATCTTAAGACAAAGTACCATTGGCGCTGAAAGGCTTGACTGCCGAGTTCGGAATGGGATCGGGTATTACACTTTCGCAATAATCACCAGGCCAGCTCTTTTACTTAAAAAAATATAATTAGTCAAAGAATAAAAAATAAAAATATTTTGTTGTAAACTCTAGTTTTTAATTAATTTTCTACTCCAAATTATAAATGGTAAATTAATAATCATTATAATATTAATCCAATTATTAAATACATTGCCTGTTGGGATAAATGGCCAAAGATAAATCAATAATCCAGAAAGTACGCATATTTCAAAATCTGTAAAATATTGAATACCTTTTGATTTCAAAATTATATGTCTATATGTATATTTACAAAAAATTATTAAAATAGTTAACAAAAATAAAAAACCTATAATTCCAATTTCAGCTAATATTTGGATATATGTGTTGTGCGGGTGTGTAGAACATGAAAATCTACTTTCTATATATTCTTCTTTATTGCAAAAATTTCTAAAATTTTTAATTCCAACACCTAAAATTTTATTGTCTAAAAACATTCTATAAGCAGTTATATAATGATGTGTATGTTGCATTGAAAAAATATATATACCGTCTTTATTTCTTTTATCTTCATTAATTAGATTCATTTGATTTAAAGTATAATCAAACACTCTCTCTTTTGCGGTTGGATTAATAAAACTAATTATTACTATTAAAATAATACTTGATAATAAAATCATTAATCTCAATTTAAATAACTTATGGGAAATTAAAATTACGAATATAGCTGATAGATTAATATAAAAAAAAGCTGCTCTATCTCCGCTTACAAAAATTAAAACTTCAGATAAAATGAAGACTAGAATAAATAAAAAAAATAAACTTTTTTTATTTTTTAATAAAATTAAAGATAAAGCAAAAAAAATTGGCCATAGCCTACTAAGGTAACTTCCTAATATTTTTTCTTCACCGAAAAAACTTGTTACTCTTCCTCCTAGCTCCCAGCCCAAAATATTATATCCAAAAAAATATTGATAGAAGCCATCAATTATCAAAACTGAAAAACAAATCAAAATGCAATAAAAAAAAAATTTAATAAATTTTTCATCTTGATTTAATAAAGCTACTATTGCGATTACAAAAACACCATATCTAAAATAAAAAAAAGAAATTTTAAAACTGTCTAAATTGAAATTATTTATTAAACTATTTAATACTATATAGCCCCAAAAGAATAAAAAAAAAATAAAAATACCTGTTCTTAAAATATGAAAAGTTTTTTGATTTGAAACAGTGTATTAAGAACAACAAAGAAATTACTGAGATTGACAAATCGCTCAGGAAAGGACCAGTAATTAAAAAAAAAGGAATTAATGAAAATAATGCAACCGGAATATTATAAAATATTATTTTTTCCATTTTTGATTTAAGATTCATTTTTATTTTATGAATAATATTTAAATTATGTCTATTTAATATATTATTAAATTAAAATTAACTTTAAGAAAAATAATAATTATTGATTAAATCAATTAAAATATGATTATTATATATTTATTATTTAATTAAATGATAAATAAAATTTAAAAGTATTTTATGATATCCACAATTCTCATGTACACTTTGATATGTTTTGTATTTTTATTTTTGTGTACAAAAATTTCTTACAAATTAGATTTAGTAGATTTTCCCAATCAGAGAAAAATTCATAAAAAAGCGACTGCTTATACAGGTGGTATAATAATTAGTATACTTTTAGTTCTTACAATTCAGATATTTAACATCTCTGATAAAAATTTAAATTTAATATTATCCATAGCTTTTTTAATATCTATTGTGGGGTTAATTGATGATAGATACTATTTAAGTGCTGGAAGCAAATTAAGCTTACAAATAATTCCAATTTTCTATTTAGTTATCTTTGAAAAATTAGTTTTAAACCAAATTGGTAATTATGATTATTTTATATTAGAACTAGGAGCTTTTGAAATTCCTTTTACTTTAATTTGTGTATTATTTTTAATAAATTCATTTAATTATTTTGATGGTCTCGATGGAACATTGGGTCTTACTTCAATTTCTGTTTTATTAATTTTATATTTCTTAGTTCCTGATCAAGAATTAAGATTATTTTTTACTATAATGATAATACCCTTGGGAGTCTTTTTGCTTTTTAATTTTTCAATATTAAATTTACCAAAATTATTTTTAGGAGACGGAGGAAGTTTACTTTTAGGTTTTATTATATCTTTTACCTTAATTTATTTAGCAAATAAAAATTTAATTCATCCAATTATACTTGCTTGGTCTATTGTAATCTTTGTCTATGAATTTTTATCTATAAATCTAATTAGATTAAAAAACAAAAAAGATCCTTTTAAAGCAGGGCAAGATCACCTACATCATATACTTTTTAAAACAACGAAATCTATTCTTTTTACCAATGTTTTAATGATCATCATCAATATTTTTTTATTTATTATAGGTTACATAAGTTTTATCTATATTGGTCCTTTAAGTTCTTTATTTTTATTTATTTCTTTATTTATAATATTTTTCTTCTTTAGAAATAAACATTTTAAAATTTAAAATTAAATTTAATTAATATTTAATTAAAATTATTGAATTTTACTAATTAGATCTTCATAAATATCAAAATGATTTCTTGTAATTTTTTCTATTTGAAATTCTTTTTCTGCTAGTTGTCTTCCTGCTTTTCCCATAGCTATTCTCTCATGAGGATGTTCAATCAACCATTGTAATGCATCTGCTAATTTATTAGAATTTTTTATTGGAACAAGTAATCCAGTTTTGTTGGGAATAATAGCATCTCTGCAACCAGGCACATCAGTTGTGACAACTGCTCTTCCAGCAGCAGCCGCTTCCATAAGAGCTTTTGGCAAACCTTCTCTATATGATGGCAAACAAACAATATGAGATTTTGAATATAATTTTGGAATATTATTTTGAAATCCTAAAACTTTAATATTCTTTTCTTTTTTTAACTCATTTAAATATTTTTGATTTATTGATGAAGGATTAGAGTAATCTAAGTCACCTGCTAAATAAAATATAGCATGCACACCTCTATCTCTAATTATTTTTGCTGCAGATACAAATTCATGTACACCCTTATCTTTCAACAGTCTACCTGCAAAACAGATGGCTGGTATATTATTAATTTCTTGGAGATTTGTGAAGTCATTTAGGTTAATACCAGAACCCTTAATAATTCGAATTTTTTTAGAATTTAAAACTCCCCAATTATTTAATGTTTCTGCGTCAGATATATTTTGAAGAATTACATTTTGATTGGAATGATTTAATGCAAATTTATACATTGGAAAAAGAAAAAACCGTAGTAGCCTACTTCTTAAATTATTATGAATAAACAAAGTACCCAACCCAGAAATTGCAGTCACTAAAATTGGTACTTTAATTAAACGTGATATGATTCCTCCATATAGATATGGTTTAACGGTAATTAAATGCAGTATGTCAGGTTTTTCCCTAATTAAAAAAATTAAAATATTAAAAATAACTTTAATTTCTTTAAATATATTTATCGATCCTCTTTCCATAGGAACCAAATTAATTTTGAAACCTTTTCTCTCCAATAATTTTGGATCAACTCTTCCGGACTCTCCATAGCCAATTACTACATCATAACCTTTATCTTTTGCAGCCTCAGCAATTGGTAAACGATGTGAATAAAAAAAACTCAAATCATTTATAAGAAATAAAAGTTTAATAATTTACTCCTTTAATATGAATTTTCATAAATTGATATAGGGTAATTTAAAGACAATAATATATAATATTTAAAATTTAAAATTTAAAATTGTATTTAAATTTTATATATAAATCTTTGATTAATTGCTAGAGTGTATATTGATCAAAAATGAAACCTAAAGCTGCTATCATTATAGATAACTTGTTTTTAAAAAAATGGCAGGTTGATTCGTTGGAAGAAATAAAAGAAAAAGTAGATATCCAATTAATTTTAAACTGTAAAAATACAAATAATAAAAAAAAAATATTTAAACATTTTCTTTATTACATTCTAAACATAATTTCTCTTCAAAATTTTTTAACTAAAAAAATTAAAATTGATGAAAAAAGTTATTCAATAATAAATTTTAACTCTATTTATATTGATGAGTGGCAACTGTTACCTAGAAAAGTAATTGAGGATTTAAAATACAGAAATATAAAAATTATAATTAAATTTGGTATGAATTTATTAAAAATAAATGATCAACTATCAAGTTTTTCCATATTGTCATTTCATCATGGTAATCCATCAAAATATAGAGGAAGACCAGCTGGATTTTATGAAATATTAAACAATGAAAAAACTGCTGGTGTTATAGTTCAGGAATTGAATAATAAAATTGACTCGGGAAATATTCTTGCATTTGGAGAAAGTAAAGTAGTCAACTTTTCATATAAGAAAACTGCAATTAATTTGTACGATAATTCAAAATTTTTACTTTCAAGAGCTATTGACAACCTGTTAGATAAAAAAAAAATTAATATTAATACGAACGGAATAAATTATAGATTACCATCTAATTTGATTGTTTTAAAGTTTATTTATTTAATGTTTCTTAATTTAAATAAAAAATTATTTTATGGTTTATTTTTTGAAAAAAAATGGAAAGTTGCACTGACTATAAATAATTTATTGTTTCGAGGCTCTGAAACTATTTCATCAAATAATTTAAATCAAATACCTATATCAAAAAAATATAGTTTCTATGCAGACCCCTTTTTTTCATGTGATCAAAAATCAATAAGACTTGAGGCCTTAAATAGAATTAATGGTTTGGGTGATTTGCTGGAAATTTCTATGAGTAATTTAAAAGAACAAAAAAAATTACTATCTGGTGTTCATTATTCTTACCCATTTAGTTTTTTATTTGATGAAAAAGAATACATTTTAGCAGAGGTTGCTAGTAACTCATCACAATACATTTTGTCAAATGAACAACTTAATTATAAAATTTTTTTAAAAGGACTTGAGAATAAACGTATAGTAGACGCTACTGTTTTTAAACATAAAGAAAACTGGTATTTATTTTTTGGAAATCAGAACAATTCATCAACCATCTTAAATCTATTTATTTCAAATAATCCCTTTACAAAATTCAAACCTCACCCAAAAAACCCTATAGTTATATCACCAAAAACAGCTAGAATGGGTGGATCTATTATACTTCAAAATGATCGTTTAATTAGGCTTGGTCAAAATAATGAGGGCGAGTATGGAGAGTCATTGTCTATTCTTGAAATTACTAATTTGTCTACAAAAGAATATACAGAAAAATATTTAGGTGAGTTAAAAATAGATAAATTTAAAGGACCACATACTCTTAATATTAATAAGAAAACAAATCAAATAATTTTTGACTATTATACAGATGAATTTTCCTTTTTTGCGGGATACAGAAGAGTTATTAAATTAATTAATAAAAAAATTTTTTCAAAAAAAACTTTATAACTTAAAGTCTACTTCATTAGAATTAGTTACATTTTTTAAATCAAAAATTACATGATTTTTCTTGCATAATTTTTTTATATTTTTTATTTTAATAGCTTTAAATTCATCATGAGCAACTGATAATATTATTGCATCATAAGAATTATTTTTTAATTTTGAAATTGGATAAATATCATATGTTTGTTTTATATCTTCTTTAGCTGCCCATGGGTCATATAGATCCAAATTACATTTAAACTTATTGAGTTTGTTAATAACTTTTTGAATACCAGAATTTCGTATATCCGCGCAATTCTCCTTAAATGTTAGACCCATAATTAAGATTTTTGCATTATCAATTTCAATATTTTTTTGTTTTAATTTTTTAATTAACTTTTTCGCAACATAATACCCCATATTATCATTAAGCTCTCTACCTGCTAAAATAATTTTTGGTTTATAAGAAATACTTTCAGCTTTATAGGTGAGATAATAGGGGTCAACACCAATGCAATGGCCACCAACTAAACCTGGTTTAAATGGTAAAAAATTCCATTTACTACCTGCTGCATCTAAAACTGATTGAGTATCAATGTTCAATTTATGGAATAAAATCGAAAGCTCATTAATAAGAGCAATATTTAAATCCCTTTGGGTATTTTCTATAACTTTTGCAGCCTCCGCAATTTTAATACTAGGTGCCTTATGAGTGCCTACGATAACAATTTCATTATATAAATCATCTACTAAGCTCGCAATTTCTTTATTTGAACCAGAAGTTATTTTTTTAATGTTAGATATTGTATGATTTTTATCACCAGGATTAATTCTTTCAGGACTATATCCACAAAAAAAATCCTGATTAAACTTCATCTTCGAAAATTTCTCAAGAATTGGTACGCAGACCTCTTCTACACAACCAGGGTAAACTGTAGATTCATATATAATTAAATCATTTTTTTTTACCAATTTACCAATCATTTTAGATGAATTTAAAATTGGATCTAAATCTGGTTTTTTATATTTATCTATCGGTGTAGGAACAGTTATTATATAGCAGTTTGCTAATTTTAAATCATTTATATTGTTAGTAAATTTTAATTTTTTACTATTTTTAAGATCCTTTTTTTTAAATTCTAAATTTTTATCTTTTCCTGATTTTAATTCACTAATTCTTTTTTTATTAACATCATAGCCAATTACAAATTTTTTCTTTCCAAACTCTATAGCAAGTGGCAAACCAACATATCCTAAACCTATAATTGCTAATTTAAGATCTTTAAGTTTGTTGATCATATTTGATAGTAATTTTTATACCATTTTACAAATTTAGATACTCCCTCAACCACTGTTGTGGAAGGTTTAAAGTTTACTTTTTGTTTAAGCTTCTCTACATTAGCATAAGTATCTGGTACATCCCCTTGCTGGAGTGGCAAAAAATTTATTTTTGCTTTTTTTCCTAAATTATTTTCTAAAGCTTGTATGTATTCCATGAGCTGAACTGGTCTACTATTTCCTAAATTATATATTTGCCAAGGTGCTTTACTACTTGAAGGATCTGGTATCTTACTATTCCATTCATGGTTTATGCTTGCTGGGTTATCGAGAACTTTTACAATACCTTCAACGACATCATCAATATATGTAAAATCTCTAGTATGTTTTCCATAATTAAATACATCTATATTTTTTTCCTCTAAAATAGCTTTGGTAAATTTGAACAAGGCCATATCTGGTCTTCCCCAAGGACCATAAACAGTAAAAAATCTAAGTCCTGAAGTTGGTAATTGATAAAGATAACTATATGTATGTGCCATCAATTCATTAGATTTTTTTGATGCTGCGTAGACAGAAAGAGGATGATTTGCGCTATCATTTTCAGAAAATGGCATTTTAGTATTAGCTCCATAAACACTTGAAGTACTTGCGTAAACTAAATGATTAATTTTATGATTTCGACAATTTTCTAGTAAATGTGCAAATCCAACAATATTACTGCTAATGTAAGTAAGGGGGTTTTCAATTGAGTACCTCACTCCAGCCTGTGCTGCTAAATTCAATACTACCTGGAATTTGTACTTATCAAAAATTTCAGATAATTTTTTAAAGTCATTTAAATCAAATTTATAATGATGATAGTTTTGAAAATTTTTAAGAAGTTTCAATCGATCATCTTTAATTCTTACATCATAATAATCATTATGATTGTCAATACCAATTACATCTTCACCTCTTTGCAATAGTTTCAAAGAAACCATTGAGCCTATAAAGCCTGCAGAACCAGTAACTAATATTTTCATAAGTTCAATAAAAATGCAAATGACTAATTATTTTTTCTCAGTGATGATTTATAAAGAGATATATATTGATTTTTAACAAATTCAATGGAGTAGTTTTTAATTATTTTTTCTCTAGCAATTTTTCCATACTTATTTAATTCTTTCTTTGGATTATTCAACGCTTCTTCCAAACATTTTGCTAACTTTATTGGGTTATTTGGTGGTGTGACCCAACCTGTTTTACCAACTATTTCTTTTGCATCACCTACATCAGTTGTTACACATGGTAATCCTGATGACATGGCTTCACCAATAACATTTGGGAACCCTTCTGCTCTAGAAGTAAGACATAATAAATCAAAACTTTGCATTATATTTTGTACATCAGATCTCTGACCTAAAAAAATAATACTATCTTCATTTAATACATACTCTTTTAAGTTTCTTCCAACAGCCATTAAAATAACGTTTGGGTATCTCTTTTTCACAATACTAAAAGCTTTAAATAAATTTGGTAAGTCTTTTTGTTTATCACCTCTACCAACGTAACCAATTACTTTAGTATGTTTTGGTATTCCAAAAGAATTTCTTAATTTGTTCCTAATGTTTATTTTTGGTTTCCATCTTTTTACATCAAAACCATTTGGAATGTAAAAGTCATTATTATTAGAAAAACCTATACTACGGTGCTGCAAGAGGGACCGGGTAGAGTTATATATAATTGAGTAACATTTTTTTGATAGTAATGCTCCCATTCTGACGGCCATTTTAGTTGTAAATTTCATTTCTGAAAAAATTTCAAGACTTAATCGAACATTCCATGATAAAATTACTTTCTTTTTAATCATATACTTTCCTAAAAATGCAGCTAAATTTCCATGATACATCCAACCTTGAATGATATCAGGGTTTTCTTTTATTAAAATTTTTCTTAATTTATATATAGACGGTATATTAATTTTGCCTCTATCCATATTAAGGCAGTTTAGTTGTATTTTATTTTTTTTTAGTAACGGACCATAATATCCCTCTGACATTAATGAAATTACACTATTTTGAGTGTGTTTTTGAAAACCATTAGTCAAAAGAGTATACAAAGCTCTCTCGGCCCCACCTCTAACAAGTCCAGTAATTATATGAACTATCTTAGGTTTTTTATTAACATATTCTTTCAATTGTAAATTTTTTATATTCTTTGTATTTTTTATTTTATTTGGAAGTTTTATTTTTTTTAAAAAATTATAAGAAATTTTTTTACGCGAAAAATTTAAAATTTTATTTATTTTTGGATTGTAAATTTTGAAAATACCTTCTCCATAGTATGTTTTATAAATTAAATTTTCTAATTTTAAAATATCATTGTCTTGCATAATTATGCCTGATTTAGTCGAATTTAAAACTTTACCAATTTCAAAATCGTTTCGACTTCCTATACAAAGAATTGGTCTAGCTGCTGCCATATATTCAAAAATTTTTCCTGATAACTCACCTCGTGAAATCTCTTTAGAGCTTGCTAACATAAGTAGTAGATCTGAATTTTTTTGTATTTTTAAAATTTTTGATCTTGGCAGATGTCCATAGATCTTAATCAAATTCGAATACTTAGAATTTTTAGATAAATTATGGATATAATTTAATTTAGAACCATAAAATTCAACAATAATTGATTTTTGTGGAATTTTTTTTTTATTTATTAAATTTAAAATTGCATCTAAAAGTATTTCTGGGCTACTTGCACTTGGGTATATCGTACCTGTAAATACTATTTTTAAAGTTTTTTTTATTGTTTGATTTCTTTTGATAAAAATTTTTTTTAACAATTTTTTCATCAATATCAAAGCCGTTTGTAACTGTAATAGCTGGTATTTTATGCATTTTACTAAGTCTTTTTGCCATAACTTTTGTTATCGAGGTAATTAAGTCAGCATTACCTTTAAGTGTTTCTATCTCTTTATTTTTTATATTTTTTTTAAATTTTTTTGATGCATTATTTAATCTTGGATTTTCACTCCATAGGTCACGGTAATCTGCAATCCAAAAAATTGAAGGGTTTATTATTTTCATTTTACTTGCAATTACATGTGCAGCTTCAGGTCCATAAGTGCTTATCAAAATATCTGTTTTACGTGCAATTTTAGTTGAAATAGCAGTAACTGCTAAAGACCAAGCATCTCTTGGATCATAATTTGAACCAATATATTTAGTTGGATTTGCTCTTACCCATTTTCCAATTTTTTCAATAATAGAAAATTTTAAAAATATATTAATTATTGGACTTAAATATGAACCGTAAGGAACTTCAATAACATTTACATCTTTTAATTCTGGTAACTTCATGTCTAGCGGTTCATCAAACATTTGTTTTTTCGAAGTCAGAACGGTAATTTTTGCACCTTTTTTGCTCCAATAACGTGCCCACGCATATGGCCTGTGTGTACTGATAGAGTTACGTGGTGGCCAACTGTAACTAACAATGGTAATTCTTGGTTTATTCATTTATATTTTAAATTTTAAAAAAATGTTCAAAGTTTATCAACATATTATAGGCGTTTAATTATAAAGTAAAAAATAATCTAAAAATTAAATGTTCTTTGTAAAAAATTTTATATAAATTATTTAATCTGTATACGTTTTACAATTATTTCTAATTTGAGAAGTAATAAAATTAGCATTATTATCACGCCAAAAATTTAGAGTTGCTGTAGGGTTATCACCTTTTCCAACCCACCAAATTGGATGTGTTAATAGGTGTAAACCTTTTTCATTAGGTTTTTCAAGATATTCAATAACATCAGAAAATATATCTCTTCCACCTGAGTCAGATATATATTTCATTTTTTTTAAAATATATATCTTGATAAGTCTGAGCAATACCTGATAAATTGATATTATTATCATTTAAAAATAATCTAGGACGATGGATCGATACTATTTCGATATTTATTTCAAAAGTATTTTCAAATATTTTCTTTTCATCCAAAAATTTTTCTAGGCTTTCATATGCACTTGGATCAAAGTGTAACGAAATTTTATGACCCATTTCAGCTATATTTTTAACCAGTGTCCTATTGTAATTTGAAAATAAATTATACATATTACTCGTTAGCATAAAGAAATAAGTTGATTGTACATTTTGATTAAATTCAAATTTAGCCAAACTATGTGCAAAGTCGATACTAAAGTCGACATCGTGACGTAAAAATAATGTTTTGGAATTTATTTTACCATTCCAATTAGTACTAGGTTCAAGACCATTATCTAATAACTTATTAATTATATTTTGATATTTTTCAGTATTAAACATTTTAGATAATATTTATTTGATCAAGTTTAAAAAGAAGTTTAAAGTCTTTCATTCTATATGGTGAAACTGCGATTAAATTTAGTAATGATTTACTATGTTTTGGATAATTAGATAATGAGCTTACTAAAATATTTTCATTCCTTACCATATAGTAAATTGAATATCCATTTATTGTTAATAAATTTTTTAAATTCTCAAAAGATAATTCCTCATATTCCAAAATAAAATAATCTACAGTATTGTTCTTTAAGTGCTGATACAAACCCTTAATAACTAAATTATCAGTACCTTCAGTGTCAACTTTGCATATACTAATACTATTTATCTCATTTTGATCCATATAATCTCTTAAGTTTATAACCCTAATTTCCTCATTAATTACATCCTCATTATTTTGTATAACACTTGAGATTAAATTATTCTGGCCAGGATTTTTTAAATTTGTTTTTAAAATTTGAATACCATCTTTGTCTAGGACACCTACATTATTTAATTTGATATTAGTAGCAAAAGGATCCAATTCGATATTTTTTTTAAGTCTTAAGTAAGATTCTTTTGAAGGTTCAAAACTGTGAATTTTCCATTTTTTTTTATTTTTTTGTAAGGATTTTGACATCATCAATGTAATTACACCTATATAACTCCCAACATCAAAACAATTAATAACTTTATTGTTATCGCTGATTGAAGATTTTAAAATTTTTTCTATTGTATACAAAACAGTTGTATCATCAGTCCTTACACCTATTTTGTAAGTATCTTTAGGTCGTGTATTTTTATATAAATAATAAGATAAACCGTACTTATCTTTAAACAAAATTTTATCATTGAAAATAAAATAAATATCTAAATATAGACTTTTAATTTTATTTAAAATTTTTTTTATAAATATCATTTTTTTTTTATATTTTAATACAAAAGTCCACTAGTTATAAATATTTATTTTTTAATGTAAATTATCATATGTTGACTTAAAGCAAGTAATGTTGTTTTTTATATCTGGGTTTTAAAGTAAAATAAAATGATTAAATTAATTAAACCAATTAAAGTTAGTAGGATATGTAAAATTTTTAATTTAAAGTTTTACGGAAAAGATAGAAATATAATAGGTTTGGGATCAATAACTAATCCAAAACAAAATATTTTATGTTTCTCCAATTTTGAAAACAAAAAAAAAAATAAAATTATAATTCAAAAAAACAAAAATATTTATTCATACTCAACAATTATTGTTAATAAAAATCCAAGATTAATTTTTTGTAAAATTCTAAATTACTTATTAAAAAAAAATAAAATTGAGTCATTTAAAAAAAAAAATGATATTCACAAAACGGTGAAAATTTCTAATGATAGTTTAGTTGGTGAAAATATTAAAATTGAAAAAAATTGTATTATAGAACCTGGAGCAAAAATATTTTCAAACGTTACAATAAAAAAAAATACAATTGTGCGATCAGGTGCCATAGTTGGATGTTATGGTTTTGGATTTGAAAGAGATCAAAGAAAAAAAATAACAAAATTTCCGCAATTTGGATCTGTTTTCATAAATGAAAACGTATTAATTGGGAATAACACATGTATTGTTATTTCCACATTTGATAAAACTATAATTGGTGAAAATACAAAAATAGATAACTTAGTTCATGTTGCTCACAACGTTAAAATTGGTAAAAATTGTATAATTACTGCAAAGTGTCAGATTGCTGGCAGCGTTGAAATTGGTAATAATGTTTGGTTATCACCTTCCTCTACAATCAAAAATAAAATTAAACTTGCAGATAATGTTTTTGTAGGGATTGGCTCAGTTGTTATATTTGATGTCAAAAAAAACCAAAGAGTATTTGGAAACCCTGCACAACCGTTAATAAAATGAAAGAAATAATTATTAAGAAAAATTTAGAAAAAATTTTTATTAAAAATTTTAAAATTAAAAAACAAAAATTAGAGAATTTGTCTATGAACAATTTCTATAAGTGGGACTCGCTTTCACATATTAAATTAATATTCGACATAGAAAATAAATTTAATATATTAATTAATAATAATGCAAAAATATCATTAACGAGTTACAAAAAATTAAGAGAATATTTAATTAAAACCTTTACTTAATAATATTCTAATAAATTTTTTTCTTAATATTTTTCCATTTGGAGCTTTTGGAATTTCTTTAAGATTAAATTTTTTTATATGAAATATTTTTTTTGGTAATTTAAATACTGAAATTTTTTTTGATAAAAAATAATTTAAATCATCTAATTTGATATTTTTTTTTCCTTCATAAATAATTACAATTTTTTTTGAAGTTATCTTATCATTAATACCCATAACAAAAGAATTTTTGATTCCTTTATAATTATTTGCATAATTTTCAATCTCATTAGGGTAAATATTTTCCCCACTAACAATAAACATATTGTCTATTCTATCCTTTAAAAAAAGATTTCCTTTTTTATCTATATAACCAAGATCACCGGTTAAAAAATAACCTCTATTCATTTTCATCGATGTATTTTTTGTGTCTTTATAATATTCTCTAAATAAATTTTTTCCTTTAATGCAAATTTCCCCAAATTTTTCTTTTTCATCTTTCTTTTTGATTATTATTTTGTTGTTATATAAAGCAGAACCAGCCGTTCCAGTATTGAAATTTTTTAACGTTTCGCTTGAAGCTATAGAAGATACCTCTGTTAAACCATAATTTGTTAAAATTTTAGTCTTAAAGTATTTACAGAACTTTTTTTGAATGTTTACATCTAATTTTGCTCCACCACAAAAAAGAGCTTCCAGAGGATGATCAATTTTTTTTCTAAAATAATATAGGTAATTTATGTGAGTAACCATTACTGAGCTATAATGAATATTTTTAAGTTTTATTAATGACCAAAAATTTGCAATACTTGTAAGTGAATTTACCGGTGTAGTTTTACCAAAAGTTAACAATGGCATCAAAGTGGAAATAAATTGTCCATTATTATGATAAACTGGAGTAATTGCTAAATAATTCTTATTATTCTTAAATTTAATCTTTTTATGTATTCCATAAAGGTTTGATAAAATAGACTCATGGGTTAACACTATTGCCTTTGGTTTACCTGTTGAGCCTGATGTAAATAAAATTTCTGCAATATTTTTTTTATCTGTAGATTCAATTTTTGTTGGACTTTCATTAGAAATTTTTTTTATAAATGAATTTTGATTATTTATATTTACAAATTTACCTTTAAATCTTTTTAAGAGTTTAGATTTAAATTGGTTATCAAAAATAATCAAATTGGGTTTAATTTTTTTGCATATGTATTTTATTTCTTCTAAACTAGAAGATGGATTTATTGGTATAAAAATTCTTTGTGAACATATGATACCATAAAATAACAATGTTAATATCGCACTATTTTCAAAAATTACAAAAATCTTGTCTTGTTCTTTTATTTTTTTTTTTTTCAAGTAAGTGTTAAATTTTAAAACAAAATTATATAACTCACCTATAGTAAATTTTATATCATCAACAGAGTCTAAATAATTATGATCAGAATTAAATTTAAATTGTTTTGAAAGTAATTGAAAAATATTTTTTTTTTGCATTGGTTATTTAAATGATAAAAAAATTTCTATTAATTCATTTTAATATTTTCCTTTTGCAAATTCCCACGACATTAACATTTTAATTAAGTATATTAAACAATTAGCAGCTGAAAAAAGAGTAAAGGTTAATATTATATCTTCAAATATAAATCCTAAAATAAAAGAACAACATATTGATAAAAATAAAATAGTCTGTAATAACAATTCCATTTTCTGTTTCTCAGCAATTATAAACATATTACTCAAAGGATTTGCAATAAATCTTAAAAAAAACATTGGTGTAAGAATTTTAGAATATTCTCCTGCAATTCGCCAATTTTTTCCAAAAACTATTTCAAATAAATCTGGAGCAATAAAGAAAAATATTATAAATGGTATTAAAGAAATTGCTAAAAGTCTCTTAAAAGTAATTTTATATTCATTTACACAATTGCCATAATTTACAAAAGCATTATTTGCTTCTTGTCTGAACACATCTCCAATTGTAATACTGAAAATTGTTACAGGCACTCCAAATACACGGTGTATAATCATATAAAACCCAGCAGAAGTTGCTGTAAATAAAATATTAAATAAAATTCCAGGTAATTGACGAGAAGAAGCATTCATTAAATTTGCAAGTAAAATAAATTTAGGAAAATTTTTGTATTGATTTAATAATTTTAATTGAATTAATTTTTTAGTTTCATATTTAAGATAAGTATCTCTAAAGAATTTTTGCCCCAAATATAAAGTTCCTATGATTTGTGACAAAACTTGTCCTAAAATTAATCCCATTGCAGATAATTTTGTTAAAAATCCTAATCCTGTTTGTGAAATAACCATTGTTGAACTTTTAATAACATTGCTAGATGCTAAACTTTTGTAATCTTTATCCCGATTAAACCAATAATATAAAGATTGATAAACACCTGTTAAAAAAATACTTAATGGTATAAAATATAAAAAATTAGAAACATTTAAATTTTTAAATAATTCATTAATTTTTTCATCAAAAATCAAAATAATGCCTAAAACTAAAAAACTAATTAAAATAGATATTGCGCAAGATAAAATTACAAGCTGGTAGGCATCATTTGTCTTTTTAGGAAGTATTATTGCAAATTCATATCCTGCAGTAACTAAAATTGATAATATGGATACAATTGCAAAATAAAATGCAAATGCACCAAAGTCTTCTGGTGTAAAAAATCTTGTTAAAATTGGTGTTAAAATAATTGGAAGAAAATTTGCAATCGTTGTACCAGTCATTAAAATCATTACATTACGTCTATATTCAGACTTAAAGAATTTTTTTAATATGTGATCGTAAATTTTTTTAATCATTAGAAAAAGTTTATACGATATCTATAAATAATTATTTCAGTTATTTAAATAATTTTAAACAAGCCTTTACTTTTTTTTTATATTTAAATGTTTTCTCTTATTTTTAAAATTACATAGTTGACTTGTTCATATGTCAAAAATGGATTAATTGGTATGCTAAGTACTTCTTTAGATGCTTTTTCTGTAATAGGAAAATCACCTTTTCTATAATTCAAATATTCGAAACACTTTTGCAAATGAAGTGGTATTGGATAAAAAACAGATGATGGTATTTTATAATATTTTAATTTATCTTTTAGTGAATTTCTTTTTTTTACTCTTAAGGTGTATTGAGCCCATGAACTTGTTCTATTTTTCTTAATTTTGGGTGTTATTAAAACGTCTGATAAGCCTTCTGAATATATTTCTGAAATTTTTTTCCGATTGATCAATTCTTTTTCAAAATATTTAAGTTTTACCATTAAAATTGCAGCCTGAAGAGTATCTAGACGTCCTCCAATTCCAATATATTTGTGATGACAACGTTTATTCTGGCCATGAACACGTAACATTTTAATTCTTTTGGCATAATTTTCATTATTTGTAAAAATAGCTCCGCCATCTCCATAACAACCCAAAGGTTTTGACGGGAAAAAACTAGTAATAGAAATATCGCCAAGATTACTGTCTGTTTTATTTTGATATTTAGAACCAAAACTTTGAGCACCATCAATAATAACTTTGAGCTTATGTTTATTGGCAATATCTTGAATTTTATTTATATCAGCAGGTTGACCAAATAAACTGACTGGCAAAATTGCTTTGGTTTTTTTGGTGATTGCCCGTTCAATTAAATTTGCATCAATATTGAATGTATCAGGTTCAATATCGACGAAAATAGGTTTGGCTTTTAATAAAGCAATAGTCTCAGAAGTAGACACCCAAGTAAAAGGAGTGGTAATAATTTCATCATCGGGCTGAACATCAATTGCCATCAATGATAATAAAAGTGCATCAGTTCCAGAAGAGCAGGTTATAGCATGTTTGGTACCTGTAAAATTTTGTAGTTTTTTTTCAAACTGATAAACTTCCTCCCCCATAATAAAGTTAGAGTTTTTTAATACTTTTAAAACAGCAGTATTAATTTTTGATTCATAATTTTTATATTGTATTTTTAAATTGGCAAAATCTATTTGCATAAAAAATTTTTTTTCCACGAATTAAATTTACTTAATACTTTTATTTGAAGACTTTTTTTCATTGGTTTATTAAATGATTTATAATTTAAGATTGTCTTAGATGAAATTTCGACTCCTTTAAACAAATAAATTTTACATAATTTTTTTAGTTCTTCCAATTCAATTAAATTCATTCTAGAAATTATATCTTCAATCTCGTCATTCATATAAACTTTTACCTCTCTCTGAAATATTCTTTTCCCTGAGTCAATTTTTTCATTAATAAGATGTGTTGTTACGTAAGGTTTGATATTTTTTTTAACACTCCACATTAATCCATCTAAACCGCTAGCTTCAGGAATTTTTCCAGGATGAAAATTGACAACACCATATTTTAAAATTTTAATAATATTTGAATCTAAAATTCTCGCACCTGATATTATCCCTAAATTTGCTCTAGTTTTTTTTATTATTTTAATAGTATTGGATGAATTATGTACAGATTTAAAAAAAGGTATATTGTATATTTTACAAAGTTCTTTAGGGTGAAAAATTGGTTTTTTAGAAATTTTTTTTTTATAAATTTTTTTTGGTAAATTCAATTTAACATAATCTGCACCTATATACGCACTTACTTTAATTCTATTTTTTTTCAATATATTTATAAAATCTTCACTTTTGATATGTGGAAAATTATATCCAAAAATTACAACTCTAAACATGCTTGAACTCTCAAAATAATACTTCTCTTAATTATTTTTAATTTTTTTATACTTCAATTTAACAATCTAATGGTAAAGATATTATCTTATTTTGCTTAAATGAAAGATAAGCAGCAATTAAAATCTCTAAAGATTTTAATCCTTCCCTACCATCAGTTTCAGGCTCTTTTTCTCCACGTAGAACTTCTATTACATTTTGATAATACAATGAATGGCCAAATCCATAAACAGAAGATGTTTCATAATTGAGATCTTTAATATTTTTATCATACTGTTTTGGTTTATTAAATTTCCATTCTTGTATCTCGTTAACAGCTACACCTCCTATACGAGCTGTACCATTATCACCAAGTATAGAAATACTTGCCTCTAAATTTTTAGGAAATGTTAACATTGTTACAGACATAGAACCTAGCGTACCTGAGCGCCATCTTATGTTTAAAACACCAGTATCTTCTACTTCTATTTTACGGCTAGTACTCATCAAAGAATGAACTTTATCAATTGGTCCAATTAACCATTGAAGTAAATCAACATAATGTGATGCTTGATTCATAAATGCACCACCATCATATTTCCATGTCCCTCTCCAGTCTGCTTGATCATAATATTCTTGTGGACGACTCCAGAAAACATTTAAATGTACCAAATTTATTTTACCAAATCTATTTTCATCAATCGCTCTTTTTAATAATTTTAATGTTGAGTTCATTCTGTTTTGTTTTACTATTAACAATCTTACTTTTGCATCTTCACAAGCTTTTACCATACGTAAACCATCTTTCCAATTAGTTGCCATTGGTTTTTCGGTCAAAACGTTTACTTTATTTTTCGCACAAATTTCTGCTTGTTCAGCGTGCAACCCACTTGGGGTACATAATATTGCTAGATCTAAACTTTCATTTTCTAACATTTTTGACAAATCCAAATAACCATTAACACCATATTTTTTTTCATAGTCATTTAATTTTTTTCTTCTAATTTCACAAATTGAAACTAATTCAATTTTATCTTTATGTTTTTCTAGTGACTTAAAATGTGTATTGGAAATTCTTCCACACCCAACTATTGCAGCTTTTATTTTTCTTTTATTTATTACATGGAAAGAATTGTTCATAATTTAAATACTTAATAAAAGAGAATATTTTATACTTTTAACTAATAAAGTAAATTGAATATAAATTATTATTTTTTTCATCGTTTAATAATATTTAATTTTTAACTTAGTTTTTTTTTAATTTTTTTTAAAGTTAGTTTAGGTATCCAAGGAGCGACAAGTAAAATGAGAAATATAAAAAACTTAGCACGATGACGTATTGCTGTTCCGAAATTTCCAGAAACTATACCAAAAACTATTAAATAACATGCTAAAATTAAAAAAATAATTTTTAAAGTTGGATCATTTATTATTTTTTTAAAATTTTTTGTTAACAAAATGAATAACAAAATATAACATATTGAGTCGAGAAATCCTATAATATGACTTAGTTTGTTTATATCCCAAGGAAAAGGTGAAAAAATAAAATAAACAATTCTAATTGGAGCCTTAAATATTAAATCAATTCCATCTGTAGGAATAGTCCATTCAGGATAAGCAGCACTTTTAATGTTTCTGTAACTAATTTCTTTCAATATTAAGTTTACATCGAGCATTTCTTTGAAAGAATGTAATTTTGGAATACTATCTACGTAATTTGTAAGAAAAATAACAACCGATAAAATAAATATAAAAAGAAATATTGAAATAAAAGAAATTTTTAAAATAATTGCAGCTTTTAATAGTTCTTTTATATTTACAAACATAATAAAAATTAAAAAAATTAAACCGCCCAAAAGCAATCCACCATGAAAAAAAGTTGCTCCGGTGAATCCTATCAAAGTAATTAATAATGAACTAAGACGTCGATCTTGTGACCATCTGACAATCCCATATAATGCCGTTAGTAGAAAAAACCAGGAATATGGTTCTCTTGTAAACAAAGTTGAGTATAAAACTATTGTTGGAAAAAAAGCCAAAATCCATCCCACTTTTTTTGCACTATTTTTGTCCCAAATTTTTTCAGCAATAATAATTGCCATAAAAATTGAGCCCATTGCAAAAAGTAAACTAATTGATTGTGCCATTATTTCACTTCTGCCAAATAGCGAATATAGTAAAGCCATTAACCAACTAAGAAATCTACTATTAACACCAGGAAAATTATTTAAAGCATTATAAAAACCACCTTGAGACCATTCATAAGCTCTATTTTCAAAAACTGTGGTGTCTCCATAGCTATCAGGAAGTATCAATATATTTTGAAAAAAAACAATAACCAGAAGACGAAGGCCTAATGCTACATATAAAATTGAAGCTATTGAAGTTTTTTTTTTTGCAATAATTATAACTATTAAAGTTACAAACAGTAAACTAATCAAACCATTAAAATCTAAATTCATCTTAACATGAAGTATTATATGTTTAATTTTGAAATTATTAAATTACTTTACTTTAACTATTAAAAATATCCATATTCTTTTAAATCTAATTGATATTCTTTAGATAATTTTAAATTATTTTCTGATATAATTTTAATATCCGTCTCATCAAGATAATCTTTAACATTTAATTTAGGCTTAGATCTAAAAGTCTTTCTTATTATATTTTTTATAAATTTTGGAACTATTTTTCTTAAAAATTTTAAAATACTATTTCCAAAAATCTGTAATAAAAAAATTTGATAATTTGGTATCCTGGGATTAGGATCAACTGTATCAATATTTTTAAAGTCTATATTGACTCCTAATAAATTCTGGATTCTTTTTTCAATAAATCTATTTCTTTTTTTAAAATCCTCGTACAACATTATTTCTATATTGTCTTTTCCAAAAACTTTTGAGTACATCTCTATAATATCATGATACATCAATCTTTTAATAATGCTGTTATAACCGTCTTTTTGAGAATTAAACCACATTAAAAAATCCATATAAGGATATTTTTTACCTGCTCCCTTTAGCCACTGAAAATACATTGATTCTAATAATTTAGTTTGCTCTCTAATAAAAAATAAAATTTTAACCTTTTTAAAATTTTTTGTTAATTTTTTTAATCTTCGTGCTTTAGTTATGCGGTCAACCTGGCCTTCGATTGATAAAGACTCTGAACTTATTATTGAATTTATTGATCCTAGATTATTTGACAAACTTTCTAATTTTTCTTCATTAAAATAATAATCTTCATCCTGTTTAATTGAGTCAATCAGGTATTCGTATTCAGTATAATTTTTACCCAATCTTTTTCTGGCATGTTGAGCTTCATTTATAAAAAAAGTCTCTTTGCAATTTGGAAATACATTATGCTGCAAGTAAGTTGAGGCAGTTTTTGGTAATCCAATATGAATAATACACGTGGACATAATTGATGAATTATATATTCTAAAATTTAAATTTTTTCTATTATTTATTTTTTTATATAAAAAATAATTATTAAATTAAAATTTTTTATAAATATTCTCTAATTTTTCAAAATAAGTTTCGATATTAAATTTAAATTTAACTGACTTGTTTAGTTTATCTGCATACTGTTGTCTAATAACTTTATTATTTTTGAATAATCTTATAATTTTACATAAATCCAGAGGATCAATCTCTTTTGGTGTTTGTAATTTTTTGGTTTTTGGATTAACAACTACTTCAGGTATTGGTACTGATTTTTCTGGAATTTTATTTATTGAGAGATTATTAGAGGGATCTATTAGAATACCATTGATATTATTTGTTATAATTTCGGCTAATCCATCAACATTAGAAGCTATCACAGGTTTTTTACAAAATCCCGCCTCAATAACGACGTTCCCAAGTGGCTCTCTAATAGATGGAACAACAATTGTGTCCATTTTTGAAATAAATTCCAACGGTTGTTTTGTACTGCCAATAAATTTTATATTTTTATAATTTTTTGCTGATTTCATTAACATATTCTTTAATATACCTTGACCAGCAATAAAAAAATCACAATCCCTTAATATTTTTGCAGATTGTATTAAGATATGTACACCCTTAGGTGTATCAAGCCTTCCGATATACCCTACACTAAATCTTTTACTGTAACGTGTATTGTTTTTTAATTTAAGACTTTCATCTTTGCTAAAAAAACCATTATAAATTACTTCTATTTTTTTAGCAGGAATTCCAACTCTCTTGCTAAGCATTAGTTTGGTTGCATTTGAATTAGCAATTATAATTTTTGCTTTTAATGCATTTTTGCGAAATACTTTTAAATCTTTATCTTTTGCATTCCATATCGATCCTCTTTCATGAAAAATTAAATTAGTTGATGGAAATAAGTTCAGTAATTTATTTAAAGAAGGGCTTCCCAAATTGTTGTAAAAATGAATTATATAATTTTTTGAAATTAAAAAAAAAATTAGTTTTATTATATGTATTGGTGATTTTTTAATATTTATATGATATTTTTTAATATCATCAAAATTATCAAGTAAATCATGATTGCTATAGATATAATGGCAAAAATTACTTTTTTTTAGAGCATAAGGAAAATATAAAGCAAAACTTCTTTGCACACCTCCTATATCTGAAAGTGAAAGCTGATGAATAATTTTTTTTTTATTCAATATAAACCTAAATTTTAAATTTTTTTCTTCAATTAAATATTTTTAATTTCATATTATTATAGTCAATAAATTAAAATTTTAAAAAATTTTACAGATCTTAACTAATCAATTGATTAATTATGTCAAAATATTTATGATCTATAACATTAGAGGAGCTAATCTCTCTAATTTTTCTTGCATTTTTAATTTTTGTTTCTTTAGGTATATCCACAACCTTTTTTATAATTTCAGCCCATTTTTTTGGATCGAGATCTAAATAATAGCCTCCTTTTCCATATTCAATTACTGTATCTGTTACATCTTTTAAATGATTACTTACTACAGGTATACCACATGTTTGAGACTCAAGTAGTGGGGTTCCCAGACCTTCTGACTTTGATGGAAATAAAAAAACATCACTACTTGTAAGATACTCATTAAAATTATTTACAAACCCAACCTGAATATCAACTCTTTCATTTAATTTAAGAGTATCAATTTTTTTTAATATAAGTTTATAATAATCATTGTTTTCTTGTTTTAATGGACCAACCAGTAATAATTTATAATTTTCTGGCAATAAAGCTAATACATCTAAAACAAAAAGTTGATTTTTATTTTCAATAAAATTTGCAATTACACTTAGTAGAGTATCATTCTCATTAAATTTTGTCAGTTTTTGTCTTAAATATAATTTGTTCTCATAATCTATAAAAAATTTACTTTCATCGACTGGATTTGGTCTTAACCAAATATTCTTCGAGTCGTGTTTTTTTGCAAGGTTTTCTAATTTTTTTGATATTGCTATAATCAATGTATTTTTTTTTTGAAAAATACTTTTCATAAAATTTTTAATTTGTACTGGATAAAATGGATTACTTATATCATTACACAATTCTCGAATAACTGGCTTATCTTTTTTTGAAAAATACCAGCTAAAAAAACCGATGGTCCATGTATTTCCAAATGTATGTACTAAATGATACTCGTTTATTTTTTTTGATATAAATCTCCAGCTGTAAAATATTTCCCAAAATATACCTATACAAATTAATATATATCTTAAGAGAGATTTTTTTTTCGGTATTTTAAATGGTGACGATATTCTATTTACTTCTACTCCATCAAATAAGTATTTTTTGTTTCCCTTATAAATATTTGAATTTGTAATCAAATCAAAATCTAGTTTGTATTTATTTTTTAATCTTTTATAGGTACTATGAGCTCTAAAACCTGATCCTGAATATTCTGGATGATACTTACTACTTACTACAAGTATTTTCATTTTATATGATTATTTAACTTATTCAAAATAATTTTAAATTTTAATTTAATAACCTACAATACCTAAGAATTTTCCTTTGTACTCAAGTATACAAAATTTTTTTTTATCTTTTTCAACAAAATCTTTAAAATGCAAATTATTATCTATGTCGTCAAAGATAATAATTGTTTTTGAATTAAATTTTGAGCTTAAAGTTTTTAAGGCATTAGCTCTTCCAGAATAAGATTTATCGCTATCGTAATGAAACAAATCAATGGAATCATTATTAATTTTATTTACAATCTCAGGAAGTGCTAGATCGTCTCCTCTTATATCTAGGTACCAATCTACTTTATTTTTCTCATTTTTTGCCAAATAACCAATATATTGCTCTGGGTTTTTTAATCTAAAATAAGGAAAATCGCTGGAATAAAGATTGCCTTGACCATTTTTTTTTATAGCTCTAAGAATTACTAAACTTGTCCAGCCTGCTGCCACACCTGTTTCGACAATATTAACAGGTTTAAATTTAATTATTAAAAAATATAGAAGTATGTAATTCCCTCCCCCACCCAGTCTAACATTTATTTTAGAAAGTTTTTCTTTAGCTTCATTTTCAATTAATTTTAAATCTGGTTTTATTTTATCATATAGAGGCGAGTCTATAGAACGACAAAAACTTTCAATTGTTTGATTTACATTTGATATTGCCCAATTTTTAGCTTCTATTGAGGTATTTTTCTCAAATCTTTTCAATATTTTTTTCAAAATAGTAAAAAAATAATTTTTTTTAAATATATTTATTAAAATATTTTTCATTATCTATTTTAAATTATCTAAATAATTTTTTGCCTGCCATGAAACGTGGTGTTTCGGTTTTTTAAAAAAATCCTTAATTATTGTAATATAATTTTGAGTGTCCATCATATGGGTAATATCTCTAAAATAATAAAAAAAATTAATATCAAATTGTTTCCATGCCTCTTTACCTTTTTTTCCAAAAAAACCAAAAGGTAACTTGCAAACAAATCTTAAAGGAATAATCCATTTTGGAACTATTTTTTTTTCATTAATAGGAATATCATTTCCCCAAACATTACCAAAATCTTTACTTTTTAACATCTCCAAATAAAGTTTTTGATTTAACTTAAAGCTCAATGGAACTTTTTTCCAAAAAAATATATATTCATCATCCCATAACGGTA
>QCHC01000012.1 GCA_003279765.1 Pelagibacteraceae bacterium AG-390-M19
TATTAACAATTGAAGATCACAAAAATGATTTTGTTTATAAAAAAAACAATACCGGATTAAATATTCAATTTAATAGAGTTGCATTTATTTTTTTTGTCTTTTTTGTTATTTATTCAATATACACAATACATTTAATTCATTTAGGGTCTCGAGAGGCAAAAATTGAAAATATAAGCAACACACTTCCTTTAAGTAGTGATCTTTATAGAGCAGATATTATAGATATTAATGGAAATTATTTGGCAAAAACAGTTAAGTCTATTGATGTTGGTCTCAAAACTTCAGATGTAATTAATAAAGAAAAATTACTGTTAAGTCTAAAAATTATTTTCCCAGACAAAGATTTTAAAGAAATTGAAAAAAAAATAGAAAACAAAAAGTTTTTTTATTTAGAGAAAAAAATTTCAGAGGAAAAATATGAGCAAATTATGAAGTTGGGAGATAAATCTCTTATACCTGAAGAAAAAGTGCTTAGAATGTATCCACAGAAAAATCTTTTTAGTCATATTTTAGGACAAATAGATAATGACAATAATGGTATTTCAGGTTTGGAAAAATCGTTAAATGAAAATCTTAGATCATCTAGAGACCCAATTAAATTAACAGTTGATAAAGATATTCAATTTTTAATTAGAAAAGAATTATTAAAATATCAGGAAATTTTTAAAAGCAAAGGAAGTGCAGCAATTTTAATGGATGTTAATAATGGCAATATACTCTCTTTAGTCTCGTTACCTGATTTTAATCCAAATGAGAGAAAAAATATATCGGATGTCAATTATATTAATAGAGTAACAAAAGGAACATATGAACTTGGTTCAGTTTTTAAAGTTTTTACTTTTGCAAGTGCTTTAAATGAAAAATTAATTGAACCAGATACTGAATTTTTAGATTTACCAAAATCAATTAAGTGTGACCGATACAGAATTGGAGAATATGATAATGAAATACCTTCAGATTTAACTGCTGAGCAAATTTTAGTTAGATCTGGAAACATAGGATCTGTACGAATTGCTCAAAAAGTTGGTCCAGAAAAATTTAAATCTTTTTTAGAGGATATTGGAGTATTGAGACAAATTGATTTTGATATTGAAGAGGTGGCACCCCAAATTGATTATGATTTTGGAAAATGTAGATTAGCAACAGCTTCTTTTGGTCATGGAGTAGCAACAACCATTCTTCAACTAGCAAAAGGATATGCTATTTTGGCCAATGGTGGCTATGATGTAAAACCAACATTGGTTTTTAAGGAAGATAATAAAAAAAATAACAACAAAAGAATAATTAATAAAGGAATTTCAGAACAAGTTGTTAATGCTTTAAGAAAAATTGTTAATACAGAGGAGGGTACTGCTAGATTTGCAGATGTTCAAAATTATGAAATTGGAGGCAAAACAGGCACAGCCGACCAACCAGAAGGAGGAAAATATTCAGAGGCAAAAATAAATACTTTTAGTTCGGTATTTCCAACATCAAATCCTCAATTTGTATTTGTTGTGATGTTAGATACACCTAAAAAATCAAAAGATTATTATTATAAGTATAGGCATAGAAAAGGCGGATGGAAGGGAACACTTTATAATACAGCTGGGTGGACATCAGTAGAGGTAGCAGGAAAAGTAATTGATAAAATTGGGCCTATTTTAGCCACAAAATATATACAGGTTTACTAATAATGTTACTTGGAAATTATTTTGATGGTATCCACAAAAATTATAAAAAATTATTTTTTTCAGGCATATCTTTTAATACTAGATTACTAAAAAAAAATAATATTTTCTTTGCAATTAAAGGAAATAGTATAGATGGAAATAAATTCATTTCTAAAGCTATAGAAAAAGGTTCTAAAATAATTGTAACAGAACAAAAAATAAAAGATTACCGTAATGGAATTTTGTTTATAAGAACAAAAAATATAAGAAAATTATTATCAGAAGTCTCATTTAAAATTTACAACAAAATACCAAAAAATTTAGTTGCTGTTACAGGAACTAATGGAAAATCTTCAGTTGCTGAATTTTATCTTCAAATAATGCAATTAAATAAAAAAAAGGTTGCTTCAATTGGAACACTGGGGGTTAAATCCAAAAATATAAATTTAAATTTATTTAATACAACAACTGATCCAATTAATTTAGGTCAGATCTTTCAAAAATTAAAAAAAGAAAAAGTTGATAATGTAATCATGGAAGCTTCCAGTCATGGATTAAAACAATATAGATTAGATGGATTAAAATTTAAATCTGCAATTTTTACAAATTTATCACAAGATCATCTTGATTATCATAAAAATTTAAAAAATTATTTTAAAGCAAAACTTTATTTATTTGAGAATTTAATAGAAAAAAGAGGAAATGTAATTACAGATAAAGATATACCTCAATATAAAACAATCAAGCAAATCTCATTAAAGAAAAAATTAAAAATATCAGCAATAAATGAAAAACAAAATAATTTTCAAATATTATCTCATAGATATGACAATGAAAATCAATTGATTAAAATAAAACATAAAGATTCAATTAAGGAAATTAATTTAAATTTAATAGGTAAAATTCAAATCAAGAATATATTGATGGCTGTAATTGCAGCACAAAAAAGTAATTTAAATTTTGAAAATATTTTAAAAGTCTTACCAGAATTAAAACCAGTTGAAGGTAGATTAGAAAAAATTGGAACAATTAAAAATAATTCGATTGTTATTCTTGATTATGCACACACTCCTGATGCTTTAAAGTTTTGCCTTTTAAATATTAGGGAGCAATTTCCTGGTAAAAAGTTAAACCTTTTATTTGGTTGCGGGGGAAATAGAGATCAAAACAAAAGAATGAAAATGGGTAAAATTGCAAGTATTTATGCAGATAATATCTACCTTACAGATGACAATCCTCGTTTAGAAAATCCAGTAAAAATTAGAGAAGATATTAAAAAAGGTATTAAAGTTAAGAAAATTAAAGAAATTTCTAATAGATCAATAGCAATATCTGAGGCCATTAAAAATTTAAAAAGTGGAGATGTTTTAGTAGTTGCAGGAAAAGGCCACGAAAACATACAAGAAATTGGTAAAAAGAAAATCAAATTTTCTGATAGAAAAAAAATCTTAACAGAAATCCAAAAAAAAAACAAGAATTTGTCCAATCAACTAAAGATAAATATTATAAAAGAACTTTCTAAAACTCAAAAATTATCAAAGTCTATTTCTATAAATAAAGCAAGAATTAATTCTAATGAAGTGAAAAAGAACGATGTATTTTTTGCTATCAAAGGAAAAGTAAATGATGGAAATAATTTTGTTTCACAATCATTTAAGAAGAAAGCATCATTAGCAATTGTAAATAAAATTCAAAATAATCTAGATGTTAAACGACAGATAAAAGTTAAAAACACCTTAAAATTTTTAACAAATGTTTCAAAAGTATACAGAAAAAATATAAGCACTAACATTATAGCTATTACAGGTAGTTGTGGGAAGACAACACTCAAGGAATTATTGGGAAGTGTGATGGGAAAAATTTCATATACAACCATATCGCCAAAGTCTTATAACAATAAATTTGGAGTTCCTTTAAGTCTTCTTAATATTAAAGAAAATGATCAATATGGAATTTTAGAAGTAGGAATGGATAAAAAAGGTGAGATTGATTATCTAACAAGAATAATTGAGCCAAATATTGGAGTTATTACAAATATAAATTATGCACATGCAAAAAATTTTAAAAATATAAAACAGATTGCCTTAGCAAAATCAGAGATTATAAATAATATTAAATCAAATGGTTCTATTATCTTAAATGCAGATGATAAATTTTTCAAACTTCATAAACAAATTTCTCAAAAGAAAAATCTTAAATTAATTTCATTTGGTATAAAAAGTAATAGAGCGGACATTAAGTTGATAGATATTAAATCGTTTGGAAAAAATTTTAAAATTAAAATTAAATTTATGAATAAAATTAAATACTTTATAATCTCTAATGATTATCAAAATAATATTTATAATATTCTATCTGCATTAGCTGTTATCAGTGTGAATTTAAACATATTTAATTTAAATAAATATATTTTTTTGAATTTTAGAATTCCTGATGGACGTGGAGACCATTCAATAATAAAAATTAATAATAAAAAAATAAATTTAATTGATCAAAGTTATAACTCAAACCCGCTATCATTAAGTTCTGCTATTAAAAATTTTGATAAAATAAAATTAAATAAGTCTAAAAAATATTTGTTGCTTGGAGATATGTTGGAGCTTGGTAGTTATTCCAAAAAACTTCATGAATCTATTGCTCCATTAATAAATCAAACTAAAATTGATAAGGTTTTTGTAAAAGGAAAAATGGCTTCTTTGATATATAAAAAAATATCGAATAGTAAAAAGGGTAAAATATTAATTAACAATTCTCAAATAGATAATTTGATTAGAAATGATATTAAAAACAATGATTATTTGATGATTAAAGCCTCACTTGCGACAGGTTTCAATAAGATAGTTAATGAAATAAAAGGTTTAAATTAAATGCTATACCAATTTCTATTAAATTTTGTTGATAATTTTGGCTTTTTAAACGTCTTTAAATATTTAACTTTCAGAACTGGTTTATCCTTTTTTACGTCATTATTAATAGTTTTGTTTATTGGAGGTCCTTTTATAAAATTTTTTTCAAATCAAAAAATTTTTAATCCAATTAGAGATGATGGACCTGAAGATCACATAGTTAAAAAAATTGGAACTCCAACAATGGGTGGAATTATTATTTTACTTGGCCTTATAATTTCAGTTATATTATGGGCAGATTTATCAAATAATAATATTTTATTTTGTTTATACATTGCTATTTCATTTGGATTACTCGGTGCATTTGACGATTATAAAAAAATTAAGCAAAGTAATTCCTCTGGTATTTCATCAAAGTTTAAAATAATCGTACAGATTATATTAGCGTTATTAGGAGTAAGTTTGTTTGTCTATTTGAATGATTATCAAGATTTAAATAATTTATATTTTCCTTTTTTTAAAAATTTAATAATTAATCTCGGATGGTTTTTTATACCTTTTGCTGTATTTGTAATAATAGGTTCTTCTAATGCTGTAAATCTTACAGATGGTCTAGACGGTTTAGCAACGGTACCAGTAATATTAGTGGCAGCTTGTTTTGCATTTATAAGCTATGTAACTGGAAATATTGTTTTTTCAAATTATTTACAAATTCCTTACATTGAAGGAACAGGTGAAGTTGCAATTTTTTGTGGAGCAATCATTGGAGCTTGCTTAGGATTTTTATGGTTTAATGCTCCTCCAGCTAAAATTTTTATGGGAGATACAGGCTCTTTATCTTTAGGTGGTTCTTTAGGAGCAGTAGGTATTATAACAAAACATGAGATTGTTTTAGCAATAACAGGAGGTCTTTTTGTTTTAGAAGCAGTCTCTGTGATGGTTCAGGTAATTTCATTTAAACTTACAGGAAAGAGAATTTTTAGAATGGCACCCATACACCATCATTTTGAAAAAAAAGGTTGGCCTGAGTCTACTGTAGTTATTAGATTTTGGATTATCTCAATAATTTTAGCAATGATAGGACTTGCTACATTAAAATTAAGATAATGAAAAGTAAAAAAAATATTTTTTTAAAAAAAAAAATATTAATATATGGATTAGGTAAAAGTGGAATATCTTCATACAAATTTTTAAAAAAAAAATCAGATGTTTATCTTTTCGATGATAATTTAAAAATAAATAAAAAATTAATTAGTTTAAGTAAAATTTCAAAAATAAGTTTTGATATAATTATTATTAGTCCAGGAATAGATATTTCGAAATGTAAATTATCAATGTTCTTGAAAAAAAATTCACAAAAAATTTATACAGATCTTGATGTTTTGTACTCATTTTATGATAATTTGAGCATTACAATCACAGGTACTAATGGGAAATCAACTACAGCAAAAATACTACATGATGCTTTAGTTGATCAAAAAAAAGATGCTCGATTAATTGGGAACATCGGAAACCCAGCGCTTGCAGAGAAAAAAATAACAAAAAAAACGATTTTTGTAATTGAAGCCTCTTCGTATCAGCTAGATTATTCAAAGATTTTCAGGTCAAAATATAGCTTAATTTTAAATATTTCAGCAGATCACATTGAAAGGCACAAGAACCTCAAAAATTATGTTAATGCAAAATTTAAATTAATCGAGTCACAAGTTAAGGGAAATTTTGCGTACGTTAAAAAAAATGATTCATTAATTTTAAAAAAAATTAAAAAAAATAAATTTAAGTCAAAAATTTATAAAGTTGATATCTCAAATTTGAAAAACATAATTAATAAGATTAGCAATAAATACTTTGCTTCCGACGGTAATAGAGAAAATCTTTCATTTATATTTGAAATTGCACCTAAGCTGAAACTTTCTAAAAACAGATTAATCAAAACTATTAATAATTTTAAAGGTCTTAATTATAGACAACAAATTGTTTTTGATAAAAAAAATTTAACAATAATTAACGACTCTAAATCAACAAGCTTCGCCTCTTCAGAAAATATATTAAATAATTTGAATGATGTTTATTGGATTTTGGGAGGAATACCCAAAAAAAATGATAAGCTCAAATTATCTAAAAAAAAATGTAAAAATATTAAACCGTTCATTTTTGGTTCATATCGAAATAAGTTTCATAAAGTTTTAAGAAATAAATTAAAGGTTAAAAAATATAAAACTTTAAAAGAAACTTTACGTGCAATTTTCTTAGAGATTAAAGATCAAGAAATTAAAAAAAATATAATTTTTTTTAGTCCTGCTGGTGCATCATTTGATAGTTTTAAAAATTTTGAAGATAGGGGCGATTACTTCAATAAAATAGTTAAAAAGTTTATCTATGCAAAGTAACAGCATAATTTATAAATTTTATTACCAGTGGTGGAAAAATATAGACAAACCTATACTGTTTTTGGTTAGTATTCTATTTATTATTGGACTTTTTTTCTCTTTAGTATCAACATCACTCATAGCTTCAGACAAATTAGATACCAACAATTATTTCTTTTTTTTTAAACATTTAATTTATGTACTTATTGGAGTAATTTTTATTTTTATTTTTTCATCTTTAAATCAAGATAAATTGTATAAATTTTCAATAATTCTCTTTTTTATTTCATTACTCTCTTTGTTTTTAGTACCTATAATTGGCATAGAAGTTAAGGGATCAAGAAGATGGATAGATTTATTTTTCTTACCAAGATTTCAACCCATAGAAATAGTAAAACCTTTTTTGATTGTAATTCTTTCAATTATTTTATGTAAAAATGAAACCAATATTTTATTCAAATATTTAGCATCAACAATTTTGATGACTTTAGTTTCTTTGTTATTAATAATTCAACCAGACATTGGTCAAACATTATTAGTAGTTTTTTCTTGGGCTGTTCTGATATTTTGCTCTGGTATTAATTTATACTTTTTGCTCACGCTCTCCTCTGTTGGATTAATTTTGTTGTATTATATGATTATTTACATAACAAAATTTAATTATATCAAAGCGAGAATTTTTTCATTTTTTGATAAAGAAACTGGTACTCATAATTTTCAATCAGATAAAGCAATAGAGTCAATAACAAGCGGAGGCTTTTTTGGAAAAGGGATAGGAGAAGGAACACTCAAAAATAGAGTCCCAGAAGCACATACTGATTATATTATTTCAGTAATTTCCGAAGAGTTTGGTGTGATTGCCATAATTTTAATCTTAATTTTGTTTTTAGTCCTAATTTATATGGTTTTTAAAAAAATAAAATTTGAAACTGAGGAGCAAAATAAACTTATTCTAATTGGATCAGTAAGTTTAATTCTCATGCAGGCCACAATTCATATTGGAGTTAATATAAGATTATTTCCAACAACTGGAATGACATTACCTTTTTTGAGTTATGGTGGTTCTTCAATTGTAAGTACCTCAATTTTGGCTGGGATAATTTTAAACTTAACAAAAAGAAAAATATAATAGGTGAAAGAAAAAGTATTAATTTCCACTGGAGGTTCTGGAGGACATGTCATTCCTGCAATTACAATTTATGACCATTTGAAAGAAACCTATGATGTTATAATATCAACAGATTCTAGAGGATTAAAATATTTAGAAAAAGATGACCTTAGATCTATTTTAATAGATACACCAAAGTTTAATAGTTTAATACTATTTCCTTTTATATTATTTAAAGTCTTAATATTAACAATTAATTCTCTAAAAACATTAAAAAAAGAAAAAATTACTTATTTAATTTCAACAGGTGGGTATATGTCTTTACCTTTATGTTTAGCAGCAAAAATTTTAAATATTAAAATTTTTTTAATTGAACCGAATATGGTTTTAGGGAGAGCGAATAAATTCTTTTTAAATTTTTCTAAAAAATTAATTTGTTATTCAATAAACTTAAAAAATTATCCAAAAAAATTTGAAAAACAGAAAAAAATTTCAAAACCCTTTATAAGAAAAAAATATTATGAAGCAAATTTATACAAAAAAGATGTAAATTTATTTACCATCATGATTATTGGAGGCAGTCAAGGAGCTAAAGTTTTTGATACACTTATTAATGAAACAATTTTGAGTATCTCAAAATCCTGTTCAATCAATGTAATCCATCAAACTGGCGAAAAAAACATAAATTATTTAAAAAATTTTTATAAAATTAATAACATAGAAAGCAATGTTTTTAGTTTTGATCAAAATTTAAACGAACTTATGAAACAGTCTGATTTGTGTATATCAAGATCAGGTGCTTCAAGCTTAGCTGAAATGTCATTAATGAATGTTCCTTTTATTGCCATTCCACTTCCTAGTTCCAAGGATAATCATCAATATGAAAATGCTAAATATTATTATGATAAAAATTGTTGTTGGATAATCGATCAAAAAAAATTTGATAAAAAAAAATTTGAAGAATTATTGTTGAAAATATCAAAGAAAGATGAAGATTATGTTGCAAAAAAAGAAAATCTTAAAAAATTAAATTATCAAAATACTTGGAATAATGTTAATCAAAATTTATTGGAAATTTTAAATGAAAATTGAATTAGCTAAATCAGAAGTTATTCATTTTGTTGGTATAGGCGGGATAGGGATGAGTGGCCTTTCAATGATAATGAAGAGAAAAGGTTTTAAAGTTCAAGGAAGTGATATTTCAAATAATAAAAATATTAATAGGATTAGAAAAGAAAAAATCAAAGTTTACGTTGGACATAAAAAACAAAATATTAGTAAGGCTACAATTTTGGTAGTTTCTTCAGCAATTAAAAAAAATAACCCAGAATTAATTGAAGCAAAATCAAAAGGTCTACCAATATACAAAAGAGGCGAAATGCTAGCAAATATTGTGTCTCTTTCTAAAAATATTGTTGTTGTCGGATCTCATGGTAAAACAACAACTACCTCTTTAATTGCATCCATTTTTCAAAATACAAAAATAGACCCAACTATTATTAATGGAGGAATTATAAATTCAATAAATAATACAGCAAAATTAGGTAAAAGTGATTGGTCTATATTAGAGGCTGATGAGTCTGATGGCAGCTTTATATTTATTCCACCAACGTACTCTATCATCACTAACATTGATAGAGAGCACATGGATTTTTATAATTCGATGAAAAAATTAAATAAATATTTTAGTGATTTTGTTGAGAAGGTTCCATCGTTTGGAAAGTCATTTATCTGTTTAGATGATAAGAATAATAAAAATTTAATTAAAAATATTAAAAAGAAAAATTTTTATACATACGGTGAAGATCCTAGATCGAACTTTTTTATAAAAAATAAAAATCAATATAAAGAATTTTCAAAATTTGATTTATTAATAAAATTACCGAATAAAAAAAATCGTTTATTAAAAAATATTATAGTTCCCCTTATAGGAAATCATAATATTAAAAATGCAGTTGCGGCTCTTGCAGTATCGTTGACAGTTGGAATATCAATATTTGATATAAAAAAAGGACTTAAAAATTTTAAAGGAGTTGAAAGAAGATTTAATAAAATTTTTTCTTTTAATAAAGTTGATTTTTTTGATGACTACGCGCATCACCCAACTGAGATAAGAGAAGTACTTGGTGGTGTGAGCAAAGTGTACAAAGGTTATGAAAAGATATGTATTTTTCAACCCCATAGAATATCAAGACTAAAAGATTTAAAAAAAGAATTTAGTCACGCTTTTAAAAACGCTGATAAAGTAATTTTATTTCCAATCTATAGTGCAGGTGAAAAAATGAAACTTGGATTTAGTTATCTTAGTTTTGCAAAACAAATTATAAAAAATTCAAAGGTTGAATTATTAATGATAGAGAACCAAATACAATTAGCAAAATATGTAAAAAGTAATATTTATGGAAAAAAAATTGTCATTGGAATGGGTGCTGGTTCTATTTCAAGCTGGATGAGAGAATTGCCCAAATATTTAAAATGAAAACTAATTTGAAAGAACTAGTAGAAGAGTTTAGTAAAAATTTAAAGCTAGATTGTGATTTAAAAAAAAAAAATTGGTTTAATATTGGCGGTAAAGCTAAAATTTACTTTAAAGCAGATAATTTAAAAGATTTAATTAAATTTTTAAAAATTATAGATAATAAAGAAAATATTTTTGTCTTAGGTGGAGGATCAAACACATTAATTACTGATAATAAATATGATGGCGTAGTAATTAAGCTTGCAAATAATTTTAATAATTTATCAGTTTTGTCAGATGATATAATTATTGCAGGAAGTATTGTTAGTGACAAAGCATTATCAGAATTTGCATTAGAAAATAGTTTAAGTGGTTTTGAATTTTTGTCTTGTATACCAGGTACAGTTGGTGGTGGAATTAAAATGAATGCTGGCTGTTTTAATAGAGAATTTAAAGATATTATAATTTCGATTCAAGCGGTTACTAAATCTGGCCAGGTAATAACTATACCTGCAAAAGATATAAATTTTAAGTATAGAGATAGCGGTTTATCTGATGACCTTATTTTTTTAAGTGCCTCCTTAAAAGGGTTTAAGAAAGAAAAAAAATTAATCCAAAATGAAATGAATTTTTTAAAAAAAAAAAAAGAAAAAGCACAACCAACAAGAATTAAAACCAGTGGAAGTACTTTTAAAAACCCTTTAGATCAATCTGAAAAAAAGGTTTGGGAACTAATAAAAGAGTCAGTTCCATTAGATATTTCTTTTGGCGATGCATACATTTCGGAAAAACACTGTAATTTTTTTGTAAATAAAGGTAATGCTAAATTTAAAGATATGAAGAATTTGATCGAATATGTCTCAAAAAATGTCTTTGAGAAAACAGGTGTAAAGTTAGAAACTGAAATTAAAATATTAGAATAAATTGAAAAAAAAAATACTTATACTTTCAGGTGGAATTTCAAAAGAGAGATTGATTAGTCTTGATACAGGCAATCAAGTTGCTAAAGAGCTTAGAAAAAATGGATATAAAATTAGGATTTCTGAGCCAGATCTAAATCTATCATTAAATATCAAAAAATTTAAACCTGATATAATTTTTAATGCTTTGCATGGTCAATTTGGAGAAGATGGATATATCCAAAGTATTTTAGAGAAATTTAAAATTCCTTATACTCATTCTGGTGTTGTTGCTTCATCAATTGCAATGGATAAAGAAATTTCAAAAAAAATTTTTATAAAAAATAAAATTAATACACCAAAATTTTTTGTTTATAATTATGATTATAAATCATCAGACTTAATAAAAAAAGTCCAATCAAAATTAAAATTTCCTGTTGTGATAAAACCTATAAATGAAGGTTCAAGCGTCAATGTATTCATATGCAACAAATCTAATCTGATACAAAAAGTTCATTCATTAAAACATTATAAAAAAATTATGGTTGAGGAATTTATTGGCGGTAGGGAAATTCAAGTAGCAATTATGGGCAATAAAAAACTTGGAGCAATTGAATTAAAACCCAAAAGAGCTTTCTACGATTATCAAGCAAAGTATAACACAAGTGCAAAAACTGAACATCTAATACCTGTCAATTTACCTAAAAAAAAATTAAATCAAGTATTGAATATAGCACTTAAGGCACATCAGATTATTGGTTGTTCTGGTGTAACACGCTCTGATTTCAAATTTCTTAAAGGAAAATTTTATCTATTAGAGATTAACACTCAACCAGGTATGACTAGATTGTCTCTCGTCCCAGAAATAGCTTTATATATGAGAATAAACTTTTTGAAATTAATAGAATGGATTTTAAAAGATGCATCAAAGAAAAAGTAAAAAAATCTTAATTTACTTTTTTTTATTAATTTTAGTAGGTTCAATAAATAATAATTCACTAAATAGTTTAAAAATAGAAAAAGTTAAAAATATAAATATTTTCGGTTTAGATAAAAATGATCAAAAAATGCTTCTTTATAATTTGAAAAGTTTAGATTTAAAAAATATATTTTTTATTAACAAAATTAATATAGAAAATATAATCGAGTCTAACTCCTTAGTTGAAGAATACAATGTAGTAAAAAAATATCCCTATACAATTGACATTAACGTAAAAAAAACAAATTTTATTGCCAGGATTAACAAAAATGGAAAGTTTTTTTTAATTGGAAATAATGGAAAATTATCAAATAACAATATTTCAGAAATACAACTACCATACATATTTGGGAATCCAGAAATCAAAGAGATATTACAATTAAAGAAAATTATTGATCAGTCAAATATTAAATATTCACAAATAGAAAATTTATATTATTTTAAATCAAATAGATGGGATTTAAAATTTAATACCAATATAGTAATCAAGTTACCTGAGAAAATTGAAAAAGAAACTTTAAATAAAATATCAACTTTTCTAGAAAATATTAAATTAGAAAATAAAAAAATTGTAGATGCTAGAATAAAAAATCAAATAATAATTCTAAATGAATGAATCAATAAATTTTGAAACTTATTTAATTATTTCTCATGAAAAATTTGAAATATTTTTATTCGATAAAAAAAGTTTAAAAAATCTATATCAACAAGAATTAAAATACGAAACTGAATCAGAGCAAATAGATATAAATCTTTTGAGTAAATTTTTAGAAAAGAATATTTTTAAAATTGAAAAATTAGCAGAAAATTTTGTAAACAATATCAATGTAATAATTGAAAATAAGTCAACGGTTACTATTGATTTAAGTATAAAAAAAAAAAATTACTCTGGAAATATTACAAAGATATTTTTAGAAAATATATTAACTGACATTAAAGATTTATTTAAAGAAAGTTATAGTGAATATAAACTTATTCATATGTTGATAAATAAATATATAATTGATGGTATAAGTTATTTATCTTTGGAAAGTGAAATTAATAGTAATGAAATATCTCTAGAAATTAAACTAATCTCAATTTCAAATTCTATCATATTTGATATTGAGAACATTTTAAAAAAATATCAAATTCAAGTTGATAATTATTTCAATCAAAAATATTTGAAAGATTATTTCAAAAAAGAAGATTTAGATATTTCATATATGGCTCATAAGTTAAAAAAAGGTATCAATAATAATGAAGTTCAAATAACTTTAAAAACTATTAAAAAACAGGGTTTTTTTGAAAAATTTTTTCAATTATTTAGTTAATTCTGTTTTTTCTCGTAACAATAGTTGTTTTTAATTTTCCAAAAATTAAAATTAAAAGATTTGAGTGTCTTATTTAACTCAAAAAACAATTCAAAATAATATTTCATTTAGTGGAGTTTCTCTTCATACTGGTCTAGATGTAAATGTTTGCATTAAACCAGCATCTCCTAATAATGGTATAGTTTTTAAGAGAGTTGACTTGAACAATAATAATTTGGTTTATCCAAATTTTATGAATGTCAGTAATACATCATTAAATACAACTATTGAAAATGAATTTGGAGTTAAAGTTTCAACAATTGAACATTTAATGTGTGCATTATTTGGACTGGGAATAGATAATGCACTAATTGAAATTGATAATGAGGAAGTTCCAATATTAGATGGATCTGCAAAAATTTTTATTGAAAAAATTATTTCTGCAGGAATCAATATTTCCGACTCTCCAATAAAAATTATTAAAATAAACAAGGAAGTAAAATATTCTGAAGGGGATCGTTTTATAAATATTAAACCATCAACTTTAAGCTTAGATATTGATTTTGAACTAAAATATAAAAATCCAGTAATAGGGAACCAAAGAAATAAATTTAAAATATACGAAGATGACTTGTCTGATGTTTATAACTCTAGAACATTTTGCCTTTTTGAGGATATTGAGATGATTAAAAAAAATGGCCTAGCTAAAGGTGGGAGTTTAGAAAATGCTGTTGTGGTAAAAGATAAGAAAATATTAAATGAAGATGGACTTAGAAATGAAAAAGAATTTGTAAATCACAAAATTCTAGACTGCATAGGTGACCTTTACACATCTGGATATAGAATTATTGGAAGTGTAATATGTTCTCAAGGAGGACATTATCTAACAAATCAATTGTTAAGAAAAGTTTTCTTAAATAAAGAAAATTTTTCTATCTTAGAAATCAAAGAAAAAAATCTTCCACATTCATTAATAAATAAAAGATTTTTAAGATCAATTGCTTAAATAAAAAAGATATCTTTAAAAAATATATCTTAATAAGTATAAACATTAATAAATATGATGAGGTACATTTTTATATTATTGATTATAATATTAACATCATGCAGCAAAAATATAGATAAAGAATCTATTGTTAAAGAAAAAAGCTTAGATCTTCAAGTTAAGGAAGCTTATTTAGAAGGATTAAAAGCCCTAGAGGAAGGGGACGTTTTGTTTGCTGCGAGAAAATTTAATGAAGTTGAAATTTTATTTCCTCAATCTGATTTAGCACCACGATCTTCTCTTATGGCAGCATACTCATATTATGTTCAAGATTACTATGAAGATTGTATTTTAGAATTATATAGATTTTTAAAAGTTTATCCTAAATATAAAAATTTAGACTATGCATACTATATGCTAGGTATTGCATATTATGAGCAAATTGTAGATGAAAAAAAGGATACTTTTTCTATTTTAAAAGCTAAAGAATATTTTAATTATTTAATTCAAAATTATCCTGATACAGAATACTCTCTAGACGCTTCCTTTAAGATTGAACTGATAAATGATATTCTTGCTGCTAAAGAGTTATATTTAGGAAGATATTATGTTGATAAAAAAAAATGGATACCAGCTATTAATAGATTTAAAACTGTAATAGATCAATATGATACAACAATATATGTAGAAGAAGCTTTGTTTAGATTGGTTGAAGTTTATTATTTGCTAGGACTTAAAGACGAAGCAAAAAAATATGCAAATTTACTAGGCTACAATTATCAATCATCTGAATGGTACGAAAATTCTTACATATTTTTTGACAGAAAATATGAGAAAAAAGAAATTAAAAAAACAAATAAATATAAAGAAAAAATTCAAACATTTTTGAAAATAAATGAATAAAAAAAAAATTTATTCAGATTATATAAAAAAAATTAATATCTTTATAAATTACAATAAGTCCTATTATGATTTAAGTCTGCCAAAAGTTTCAGATAAAGATTATGATGATTTAAAAAAAGAAATTCTTTTATTAGAAGAACGTTATAAATTCCTAGAGTCAAAAAACTCACCTTCTAATTCAGTTGGATACAAACCATCAAAAAATTTTAAAAAGGTATTTCATAAAGTTCCAATGTTATCATTAGGAAACGCCTTTTCAGATGAAGATTTAATTAATTTTGAGAAAAAAATAAGAAATTTCTTATTAATTAAAAATGATTTTAAAATTTATTACAGTGCTGAACCAAAAATTGATGGGATATCTGCTTCATTAACTTATAAAAATGGTAAATTTTACAAAGGCCTTTCTAGAGGAGATGGAAAAGAAGGTGAGGATATAACTGAAAATCTTAAGACAATAAAAGATATACCAAAAGAGATTTCTTATAAAGATTTCCCAGAGGAAATTGACATTAGGGGAGAAGTATTTATTCAAAATAGTGATTTTAAAAATTTAAATGAAAAATTTGCTAATCCAAGAAATGCGGCATCTGGTTCTCTAAGACAAAAAAATCCAGGGGAAACAAAAAAAATTCCTTTAAAATTTATTGCCTATACATTTGGATTTGAAAAAGGATTAATGGTTAATAATCAATCTGATTTTCTTAAAAAATTAAATAAGTGGGGATTTAAAACAAATCCAATTAATAAGTTAATCTCTGGTGTTAAAAATTTAATGGCAAATTATCAAGAAATTGAAAAAAAAAGAGCCAATATAGATTTTGATATAGACGGAATAGTTTACAAAGTTAATGATTTTGCAATGCAAAAAAGATTGGGTAATAATGCAAATGCTCCTAGATGGGCTGTTGCGCATAAGTTTTCATCTAACAAAGCAGTTTCTAAAATTATAGATATAGAAATCCAGATAGGGAGGACAGGTGCTTTAACTCCGGTTGCAAAAATTAAACCAATTAATATTGGCGGCGTAATAGTTTCAAACGCAACACTTCATAATGAAGATGAAATTTATAGAAAAGATATAAGAATAGGTGATATAGCTGTTATTGAGAGAGCAGGCGATGTGATACCGCATATACTTTCTACAGACAAACAAAAAAGATTACCAGATTCAAAAAAATTCATTTTTCCAAAAAATTGTCCATCATGTGGATCAGAAACAATTAAAGAATTTAACAAAGTTACAAAAAAAGTTGATGCAGTGAGGAGATGTTCTAGCGAGGGTTATTATTGTAATAAAATAGCAATTGAAAAATTAAAACACTTTGTCTCAAAAGAGGCGTTCAATATAGATGGTTTTGGAAAAAAGATAGTTGAAAGTTTTTGGAAATTAAAATTTATAAAATATCCCCAAGATATATTTAAGTTAGATTATTTGAAGATAGAAAAATTAGATGGTTGGGGTAAACTATCTGCTCAAAATTTAAAATATTCGATAGATCAGAAAAAAAGTATTTCACTAGAAAGATTTATATATTCTTTAGGGATAAGACATATAGGACTTGAAAATGCAAAACTGTTATCAAAACATTTTATCTCATTTCCAAAATTTAAAAATTTATCTAAAGAAATTGATTATGAAGATATGCTAAATATTGATGGAATTGGTGAAACACAGGTAAATTCGATTAAAAGTTTTTTTTCAAATGAAGCTAACAAAAAAATTTTGAATGAATTAGAAAAAGTTTTATTAATTAAAGATGCTGTTCAAAATTCAGTTAATGGTTTGTTAAACAATAAGACCTTTTTAGTTACTGGGAAATTAAACGGAATTAGTAGAGCTGAAGTTAAATCTCTAATTGAGGAAAATTCTGGAAAGACAATTAGTAGCGTTTCAAAAAAACTAAATTTTTTAATTATTGGTGAAAAACCAACTACAAAAAAAGTAACTTATGCTAAACAATTAAAAATAAAGATCATTGATCAAGCAGAATTTTTCAAAATGCTAAATAAAACTAGCTAACCACTTTTTTTCATTTGGCTTTAAATATTCAGATATTTTTGAGTATATGTCTAAATGATATTTGAACAGATAATTTTTTTCATTTACTGTTAATAAATCAAAATTTATTAAATCTTTCTCTATAGGTGCCATTGTTAGATTTTTAAAAAATAAATTTTTCTTTATTTTTTTAACATAAACTAAATTTTCGATCCTAATTCCATATTCATTAGTTTTATAATATCCAGGCTCATTACTTAAAACCATACCCTCTTTTATTTTAACTTTGTTTATTTTTGTGATTGACTGTGGTCCTTCATGAACGTTAAGAAAAAAACCAACACCATGTCCTGTACCATGCTCGTAATCTAATTTGCTTTTGTTCAAAAATTTTCTTGCTCTTTTATCTATTTTTTTTCCTGTATCATGTTTACTAATATCAGTCATAGCAACAGCAATATGACCTTTTAATACTTTGGTAAAAATATTTTTAATATTTTTTTTTTGATTTGAAAAACAAATTGTCCTTGTGACATCAGTCGTTCCATATTTATATTGACCCCCTGAGTCACAAAGCAAAATATCATTCTTATTAATTGTTCTACAATTTTCTTTTTTAGCACGATAGTGAACGATAGCACCATTTTTACCCGAACCTGCAATTGTATCAAAACTTGGGTAGAGAAAGTTTTTATTTAATTTTCTGAAATTTTCTAATTTTTTAGCAGCCTGTACTTCTGTAATTTTTTTTTTATTAATATTTTTTATCCAAAATAAAAATTTAGTTAATGCAACTCCATCAAAAATATGAGCTTTAATCATATTCTTAATTTCTGTTTTATTTTTAATTGCTTTTAAAAGATAAATTGGATCTTCTCTTTTTATGATCTTAAATTTAGACTTAATTAAATTTTCATAGAATATTGAACAAGATTTATCATCTACAATAAAGTTTTTTCCATTAAGATTTAATATTTTACTTGGCAAAGTATTCACATCTAAAAATTCATTTTTCTTAATAATTTTATTTTTTAATAATTGCTTACACTTTTTAAGGTTACTTATAAGTAATATTTTTTTTGATTTACTTACTATCAATCTTGAATTAGGAATTGGGCTATTGGGGCCATCTCCACCTCGTATATTTAAAGTCCACGCAACATTTTCAGGAGCACTAATAAAAATATAATCAGATTTATTTTTTTTTAAGTAATTAGTTATTTGGTTTAATTTAGAATTTACACTTTCGCCAACAACACTTTTGTTTAGAGAAAAAAATGGAATAGTATTATTTTCTTCCTGTTTTTTAATTTCATCAATTAGATTTTTTTCAATATGCTTAATTTTATTAAATTTTAAAAAATAATTTTTTATTTGACTGCTGGTGAATAATTTCGGATCTATACCAAGTGTAAGATTTTTAAATAAACTACAATTTATTAATTTTTCAAACCCAAAAATTTTAAAATTCTTTCCACTCTCAATTTTACTTTGAATTGTATATCTTCCATCAGTAAATAAATAATTTTGATTTTTAAGAATGATAGCCAAACCAGCAGATCCACTAAAATTTGAAATAACCTCTAATCTATTTAATTTTGAATATTCTGTAAAATAATCATCATTTTTTGGAATTACATAACCATCTATTTCGTATTTCTTAAATTTTCTTCTTAAAATTTTTATATAATTTCTCATTTGATTCTTTTTTGATATCTTAACCAACCAGGGCTTCTTGTACCTTCATCAATTTCAAAATCCTGATTAAATTCAAAGTCATCATCATTGTTCATTTCTTCATCAAAGAAAGAGTTTTTCTCTAAATGTTTTTCGGGAAGTTCATCAATAAATCTTGAAGCCATACTATCAATCCAATCTCCCTGATAAAATCTATTCATTGAAAAGGAAATAATAGCTTTCTTCTTTGCTCTTGTAATTCCTACATATGCTAACCGTCTTTCTTCTTCTAGGCCATTTTGACCTTTTTCTTCGATAGATTTTTGATGTGGAAACAATCCTTCCTCCCACCCTGGTAAAAATACAACATCAAATTCTAAACCTTTTGCAGCATGCATAGTCATCATATTAATTTTTTCACCATCCCATTCCTGATCTACAGATGTTGCTAAAGAAACGTGTTCTAAAAAACTTTCTAAATTATCAAACTCTTTCATTGCACTTAATAACTCTTTAATGTTTTCTAATCTATTTTCATTATCCAAGTCTTTTTTATTTTTAAGCATTGCTGAATATCCAGACTCATCCAAAACAATTTGTAATAATTTTATATGATTTGATTTTTTTACAATTAAATCGTTTCTCCACTTCATCAAAGAATTAATAAATAAACTAAGACCAATTTTAGCTTTTGGTTTAATTAAATTTTTTTCAAGCATTTTTATCGATGCTCTTTCTAAATTTAAATTGTTTTCTTTAGCAAATTCATGAATATTTTTTAGAGTACCATCACCTATTGATCTCTTAGGGTTATTTACTATTCTTTCAAAAGCCAAGTCATCTTTTTCTTGATGAATCAATCTTAAATACGCAACACAATCTTTAATTTCAGCTCTTTCATAAAATTTTGTGCCACCCAATATTCTGTAAGGCATCCCAATTTTGAGAAATCTTTCCTCAAATTCACGTGTTTGAAAAATGGCTCTAACTAAAATTGCAATATTATTATACGAAAACTTTTTTTTTATTTTTTTTTCAATTTCATCAGAAATTCCAATTGCTTCATCTTTACCATTTTTGAAGCAGTTTAGTTGCACCAGATCACCCTCTTCCATTGTTGTAATTAATGTTTTTCCAACTCTATTTTGATTATTAGAAATAAGATTTGAAGCAACTGATAAAATATTTTGTGAAGATCTATAATTTTGTTCTAATCTTATTACTTTTGTATTTTCATAAACTTGATCAAACTCTAAAAAGTTTTTTATTTCAGCACCTCTCCAGCTATATATCGACTGATCATCATCGCCAACACAGCAAATATTTTTATTTTTTTCAGATAAAAGATTGAGCCATTTGCTTTGAATAAAATTTGTATCCTGATACTCGTCAACTAAAATGAATTTAAAATTTTTAGAATATATTTCTCTAATATCAGGATTAAATTCTAAAATTTTTACTGTATGTAAAATCAGATCTCCAAAGTCACAGGAGTTCAAATCAGTTAACTTTTGTTGATATACTCTGTACAATGGAAGAATAGTTTTTTCATAAATATCTTTTTTATTTACAACTACCTCTCCAGGATAAAAACCCTTATTTTTCCATCTATCAATTATAGCCAGTATGAATCTTGGTGATAATTGTTTGATATCAATATTTTCTGCTTTGCATATATTTTTTATTAACCTAATTTGATCATCAGTGTCTATTATAGTGAAGTTTGAATTTAATTTCGCAGCTGAGGCATGTTTTCTCAATAATTTTGCGCAAATAGAATGAAATGTTCCTAACCAAGAAAGACCAACAGCAGCAGATCCTAAAATTTTACTTACTCTGTTTTGCATTTCTTTAGCTGCTTTATTTGTAAATGTGACCGCCAGAATTTGATTAGGAAAAGCTTTTTTTTCCTTAATTATATTTGCTATTCTTGATGTTAGGACTTTAGTTTTTCCTGAACCAGCACCTGCCACTATTAGAAGAGGACCATCGAGATGCATGACAGCCTCTTTTTGTGCCTCATTTAAATTATTTAAATATTCTCTATTTATCATTCAAAATAATGTTTTATAAGATTATTACTCAAAATGAATAATCCTAAATTTATTGCTAGTTTTTTTAAAAAATTTAGTAAATTTATTAATAATCTATTAGAGAAAAATTTAAACAAGTTAAATGTTGATAATTTTAAAAATTTATTAGTTAACAATAAAATATTTCTATCTATTGTCGCACTGATCATTTTATTTTTATCATACCTTTCATTTCCAAACGTTTATAATAAAGAAGAAGTAACCGCGGAAATTAAAAAAAATTTACAAAATAAATTAAACCTAGAGTTTAATTTTCAAGAGGATTTAGATTATAAATTTTTACCAAGACCACATTTTACAACAAATAACTCTTCCATTAAATTTAAGGAAAACAAAATTACTGAAATAAAAAAACTTAAAGTTTATGTTTCGCTAGAAAATTTGTTTTCTTTAAAAAATATCGAATTAAATCATATCCATTTGGAAGAGGCAAATTTCAATCTAAACAAAAATAATTATAATTTCTTTTATAATTTGTTAGATAGTAATTTTAATGATTTCAAATTTGAAATACTAAATAGCAATGTTTTTTACAGAAATTTAGAAAATGAAGTTTTATTTATAAATAATATTGCTAATGCTAAATATTATTTTGATACTAAAGAAATTAAAAATATGATTTATGCAAATAATGAAATTTTTAATTTGCCTTATACAATTGAAATTTTTAATGATAAAATTGAACAAAAAATATACTCTAAAATAAATATAGACAGTTTGAGATTACAAATAGATAATCAAACTTCATATACTGATAAAAACTATTTAGGTCTATCAGAACTAAGTTTAACAAACTCAAAAAGTTTATTAGAATATAAAATAAATAAAGATTTTTTTGAGTTTAAATATTTTGATAAATTGCAAAATCCGGAGTTTTCTTACACAGGTAAATTCAATTTAAAACCATTTTATTCAGATATAGAAGGTAATTCAAATAAACTAAATCTTTCGTCCTTGTTTTCTACAAACGCAATCATTAAAGAGCTTTTAAAAACTGAAATTTTAAATAATCAAAATATTGATTTTAATTTAATCGTTGCTGGAAATAATATTAAAGGATTTGATGATTTTAAAAATGTTTTATTAAAATCTAAAATTAAAGAAGGTTTAGTTGATATTGATCAAACTAAATTGACTTGGAGAAATTATATTGATTTTGAATTTTTGAATAGCTTAATATATGTGAAGGAAGGAAAATTAATTTTAGATTCAAGTGTAATAATAGATATCAATAATTCAAATGAATTATACAAGTACCTTCTAACCCCAAAAAATTTGAGAAAGAAAATAAATAAAGTTAATATAAACTTTACTTATTTATTCGATGAAAAAAATATAAAAGTAAAGAATATTAGGATAGATGGAAAATCACTTGAAAAATCAAAAAATACTTTTGATGATATTTACTTAGAAGAAAATAATTTACAGAACAAAATTTATTTTAAAAATTTGCTAAATGAAGTTATAAAAAATTATTTAGGATAAATCATTTTTCTAGGATCAACTATTCTTTCATAGTCTTTTTCATTAATTAGTTCTGTTTTTAATGTTTCGTGTTTTAAAGTTGTATTATTTTTTAAAGCTGCCTTAGCTATTTTCGCAGCATTATCATAACCAACATGCGGAGCTAAAGCGGTCACCAACATTAATGAATTATCTAGATGCTCTTTAATTTTCTTTCTATTAGCTTTGATTCCTTTAACACAATAAAGAGCAAAATTTTTTGTGCTGTCTGCTAATAAATCAATTGATTGTAAAATATTATGAGCAATTAATGGTTTAAATACATTTAGTTCAAAATGTCCATGTGATCCCGCCATCGTAATTCCATTGTGATTTCCAATCACGTTTGCACATACCATTGTAACAGCTTCACATTGAGTTGGATTTACTTTTCCAGGCATTATTGATGAACCGGGTTCATTTTCAGGTAAAATCAGTTCTCCATATCCAGCTCGGGGTCCAGAACCTAAAAATCTTATATCATTTGAAATTTTCATTAATGCAACAGCACATGTATTCAATGTTCCAGAAAAATTTACTATTGCGTCGTGTGCTGCAAGTTCAGCAAATTTATTTGGAGCAGGTTTAAATTTTATTTTAGTAAATTTTGAAATTTCTTTAACAATTTTTTTATCGAAATTTTTTTTCGAGTTTATTCCTGTACCAACAGCTGTACCTCCTTGAGCAAGAAATAGAATTTCTTTTAAAGCATATTCAATTCTTTCAATACATTTTTTTAATTGAGCATAATATCCAGAAAATTCCTGACCAAGAGATAATGGAGTTGCATCTTGAAGGTGAGTTCTTCCAATTTTAATTATTTTTTTAAATTCTATAGATTTTTTCTTTAATTCTTTTTCTAAGATTTTTAAACTAGGCAACATTTTAGTTAAAGTTTGTGTCGCTACAGAAATATGCATTGCAGTTGGAAAAACGTCATTAGTAGATTGAGATTTATTCACATGATCATTTGGATGCACAGGTTTTTTAGTTCCTTTTTTTCCTCCTAAAATTTCAATGGCTCTGTTAGCAATTACCTCGTTCACATTCATGTTTGTTTGAGTACCAGAACCTGTTTGCCAAACTTTTAAAGGAAAATTCTCATCTAATTTCCCTTTAATTACCTCTTCTGAAGCTTTGATAATAGCTTTTGAAATTTTACCACTAATTAATTTATCTTTAGCATGAACTATAGCTGCTGATCTTTTAATAACAGCAATAGATTTTATTATAGAAATATTTACTAAAATTTTCCCAATGTTAAAAAATTTATTTGATCTTTGAGTTGATGCACCCCAGTATTTATTATTAGGTACATTTATACTTCCAATACTGTCAAATTCTTTTCTTAATTTCATTGATTAATTTTTAAGTACAAATAATTATATTCATACAATAAATTTTAAAAAACTTACAGGAGCAATATGTCGAATTTTAGTAAAGTTGGAACTTTTATGAAAACCTTTGGTCAAGATGTTAAAACTAAGCCATCTTTTAGCACTGATAAGATAAATAAATTAAGAATTGATCTAATTAAAGAGGAGTTGGATGAGCTCACAGAAGCCATGAATAAAAAAGATTTATTAGAAGTTGCTGATGCACTTACAGATATTTTATATGTTACTTACGGTGCAGGGCATGCTTTTGGAATAGATTTAGATAAATGTTTTGAAGAAGTTCAAAACTCAAATATGAGCAAATTAGATGAAAATGGAAAACCTATTTATAATGAGGCCGGAAAAGTTATGAAAGGTCCTAACTATTTTAAACCTGATCTATCTAAGTTTGTAAGTTAAATTTCTAACTTAAAGTCAACTGCATTAACACTATGAGTAATGCTTCCCACTGAAATTCTATTTACTCCAGTTGAAGCAATAGCTTTAACAGTTTTTAAATTAACATTACCCGAAGCCTCAGTTTCATAAAATTTTTTTGCAATTTTAACTGAATTTCTTAAATTTTTGATATTCATATTATCCAGCAGAACAGTATTAAACTTTAATCCTAAAATTGATCTAAGCTGTTCAATCGTATCAACTTCTACTGTAACTTTTTTTCCTTTTTTATTTTTAATTGCTTTGATAACCAAAGTTTTTAAATCTGAACTAGCAATGTGATTATCTTTTATCAAGTATTCATCACTTAAATTAAATCTATGGTTTGTACCACCTCCTAACTTAACAGCATATTTTTGGATTACTCTAAGGTTTGGAATTGTTTTTCTTGTACAACAAATTTTAGTTTTTTTTCCAGCTAATTTAACAAATTCATTTGTCTTAGTTGCTATTCCAGAAATATGAGACAAAAAGTTTAGAGCAACTCTTTCAGCAATTAAAATATTTTTTGCTTTGCCTTTGATTAAAGCAACTAAAGAACCTTTTTTAATTCTTGAACCATCTTTTTTTTTAATAATAAATTTAATTTTATTATCGATTAATAAAAAAGTCTGCCTAGCAAACGATAATCCAGCAATTATTGCATTTTGATTTGATATTAATTTAAATGTTACGATCTTATCGTTATTAATTAGGGCTGAAGTAATATCTCCTGTGGGATAAAGATCCTCGTTTAGAGCTAACTTAACTGTGCTTTTAATAAATTCTTTGCTTAATTTAATTTTTGACACTTAATTATCTGCCAATGGCTGCCATTCTCTCAACAGATATTCTGGCTTTGTCTATTGTTTCTTTGTCCATAATAATTTCGCCAGTTTCATTTTCCAAACAATCTAAAATTTTAGGTAAAGTAATTTTTTTCATATGTGGACACATATTACATGGTTTAACAAAATCAACATCTGGATTTTCTATTTGAATATTATCACTCATTGAACATTCGGTTACCATCATTACTTTTTTTGGTTGATTATCTTTTACATATTTAATCATTCCAGAAGTAGATCCTGCAAAATCACTTGCCTCTATTACATCTGGTGGACATTCTGGATGAGCAATAATTTTTATTCCAGGATTGTTTTTTCTAACATCTTCAATTTCTTTTTTATTAAATTGGTCGTGTACTATACAAATTCCTTTCCAAGATATAATTTCTACATCAGTCTGAGATGCAACGTACTTTGCAAGGTAATCATCAGGTAAAAATATAACTTTTTTAACTCCAAGAGATTTAACAATTTTGACTGCGTTTGCTGATGTGCAACAAACATCTGTTTCAGCTTTCACTTCAGCAGAAGTGTTTACATATGATACAACTGGAACACCTGGGTATTTCTCTTTTAATAATCTCACATCTTTACCAGTAATTGAGGATGATAAAGAGCAACCCGCTTCCATATCAGGTAAAATTACTTTTTTATTTGGGCTCATTAATTTTGCGGTCTCAGCCATAAAGTGAACTCCTGCCATCAGGATTATATCTGCTGAAGTTTTTGAAGCTTCTATTGCTAGCGCAAGTGAGTCTGCGGAGAAATCAGCAACACCATGATAAATTTCTGGTGTTTGATAGTTGTGAGCTAAAATTACTGCGTTCTTTTCTTTTTTTAATTTATTAATTTTATGTATGTATGGTGCATGCACTGACCATTCTATCTCAGGCATCACCTTTGAAATTTTTTGGTAAATTGGATCTGTTGCTTTACGTACTTCTTGTGTAAATTCCATGAAGTTTTTTACCAATTTGAAACATACTTGTCATTCGTTTATTATGAGACATATCGCGGTCGTGCTGAAATTGGTAGACAGGCACGGTTGAGGGCCGTGTGGACTAAGTCCATGAGAGTTCGAGCCTCTCCGACCGCACCAAATTTGAATTTTTAACTAATCCATTCAGGTTTTTTTATGCTTATTGAAGCTTCTTTAGTTTTAAATTTAACTTTTTCGTCAAAGTTTTTATCTAAATATTTGATTAAAGCGAATGGATAATCACTATTTATTAATACTTTACCTATTTCATTTTCATTATTAAAAATACTTTCTCCTTCATTTAATTTTCCATTAATTATATTTATAGGCATTAATCTTTTCGAAAGTTTATTTTTTAACTTAATTCTAGCTGTGTTTTCTTGGCCCACATAACAACCTTTTTTAAAATCAATTCCATTTAGTTCTTCAAAATTACATTCAATACCAAATAATTTGTCTTGTAATTTATTCAAATCTTTTGGAACTATTCCTAGTTTATGACTTAGGGAATAGTATTCATTAATATCCGCATCTTTAAGATCTAATTTTTTTAAGGATAAATAAAGTTTTTCTAAATTAATAATTAATCTTGCTCCCAATTTTCTGTTTCTTGGATCTAAAAAAATAGGATCTTCTCTATACTTGATAGTATATCCAGATTGATCTTTTGCATCATTAAATTTTAAGAATTTTTCATAAGAAAAAGCTGCCACAACAAATTCATTACTTAGATTAAGTATTTCAACTTTTGACCTTAGCTTATAAAGAGATAATTGTTTAAATAATCCATCTGCTTGATACTTTTCACAATCTAAAAGATATCCTGATTTATGTTTTACAATCATAAATTCATATAAAAATTTTCCTTGTGGAGTTAACAAAGATGTAAAACAACTATTGACTTCACTTACTTTGTTTATATCGTTGCTTATAAGATTTTGTAGAAAATCTTTTGCGTGATATCCACTTATATAAAGAATTGATCTATCTTCTAAAATGTAAACGTTTTTGATATTCATATTTGATTAATCATTATTTTTAATATAATAACTTTTTCTTCAAATGTTAGATCTTATAATCAAAAATGGACAATGTTACATCGATGGTGAATTAAAAGATGTTGATGTTGCAATAAAAGATGGAAAAATTCAAAAGATTGGCCAAATTTCAAACGAAGCAAAAGAGACAATTAATGCAGAAGGTCAAACAGTTTTACCTGGTTGTATAGATACTCAAACACATTTCAGAGAACCTGGATCGACTGATACTGAAGATCTTAATTCAGGAAGTAGGGCAGCAATAGCAGGTGGGATTACAAGTGTGTTTGAAATGCCCAATACTAATCCTCCAACCTCAAACATGAAAGAGTTTCAAAAAAAACTAGATCTTGCTAAAAATAGAATGTATTGCAATTATGCTTTTTACTTTGGTGCAACTGCTGATAATGCGGATGATTTAGCAAGCTTAAAAGATTTAGAAGGTTGTTGTGGAATTAAGCTTTTTGCTGGGTCTTCAACAGGGAATTTATTAGTTGCTGAAGAAGACGATATAGATAAAGTTTTTCAAAATGCCTCAAAAGTTGTTGCAGTTCATTCTGAAGATGAAGCAATATTAAAAATTAATAAAAAATTAATTAAAGAAGGTGATGTTCATTCCCATCCAGTATGGAGAAGTGTGGAATGTGCAATAGCATCTACAAGAAGGATTGTTAGAATTGCAGAAAAGCATAATAAAAAAGCTCATGTACTTCATATTACAACAAAAGAAGAAATTGATTTTCTATCACAACACAAAGGAAACATTACTTTTGAGATAACCCCTCAGCATTTAACGCTTTATGCTCCAGATTGTTATGACAAGCTTGGAACCTATGCTCAGATGAACCCGCCATTAAGAGATAAATCTCATTATGATAGATTGTGGTACGGAGTGAGAAATAACTTTAATGATACCATCGGATCAGATCATGCTCCGCATTTAAAAGAGAACAAAGATAAAGTATATCCCAACACTCCTTCAGGGATGCCAGGAGTACAAACTTTAATGCCTGTAATGTTAAATCATATCAATGACGGGAAGCTTAGTTTAAATCAATTAATGAACTT
>QCHC01000013.1 GCA_003279765.1 Pelagibacteraceae bacterium AG-390-M19
AACTCTCTATTTGAGTGTTTTTATAAAGCTGTCTTTTAATTGTTTCTGGTTCAACACCATTTCTTAGATCAATAGCTACTCTTATACCTTCTCTATTTGACTCGTCTCTTATATCTTTAATACCTTCAATTTTCTTTTCTCTAACTAATTGTGCAATTCTTTCATTAAGTACAGCTTTGTTTACTTGGTATGGAATTGAAGTAATTACTAATCTATCTCTACCATTCTTTAAGCTTTCAACTGATACCTCGCCTCTTATTTTAAATGAGCCTCTTCCATTGTTGTAACCTTGTTTAATTATATCTTTACCGATTATTACTCCTCCAGTTGGAAAGTCTGGTCCAGGAATATGTTTCATTAATTCTTTTATTTTAATATCTTTGTTATCTATCAAGGCTAAAGTGCCATCAATTATTTCACCAAGATTATGAGGGGGAATACTAGTTGCCATTCCAACAGCAATACCCCCAGCACCATTAACTAATAAATTTGGAAATTGTGCAGGTAATACACTAGGTTCTTTCTCTGTTTCATCGTAATTACTTTTAAAACTAATCGTATTTTTTTCGATATCATCAATTAAAAATTGTGAAACTTTTGATAATCTAGTTTCGGTATACCTCATAGCAGCCGCAGGATCGCCATCAATAGATCCAAAATTACCTTGCCCTTGAACCAAAGGTAAGCTCATTGAAAAATCTTGTACCATCCTAACTAAAGCATCGTATACAGATTGATCACCATGAGGGTGATATTTACCAATTACATCCCCAACTATTCTTGCTGATTTTCTGAACTGTTTAGACCAATCATAACCACCCTTGTACATTGCATAAAGAATTCTTCTATGAACCGGTTTTAATCCATCTCTTACATCAGGTAATGCACGGCTAACAATAACACTCATTGCATAAGACAAATAAGACGAGCTCATCTCGTCATGCATAGAGATTAGATTAATATTTTTATTTTTTGGTTCTTCAGTTTTTTGCATAGAGATTAAAAAGGTATTTCGTCATCCATATCATTTGACACTTGAGAAGAATCCTCAATATTATTTTGTTGAGTTGTGTCATTCTGAATTCCACCACCTGTATTTCCTCCACCTAACATTGTAAGTGAGGAATTGTAACCTTGTATTACAATTTCTGTTGAATACTTATCTTGTCCAGATTGTTCATCTTTCCATTTTCGTGTTGTGAGTTGACCTTCGACATAAACTTGAGCACCTTTTTTTAAATATTGCTGAACAACATTAACTAATCCTTCATTGAATACAACTATACGGTGCCATTCGGTTTTTTCTTTTCTTTCACCAGTATTTTTATCTTTCCACGTCTGGCTGGTTGCAAGACTAAGTCTAGCTACACTCTTACCATTTACCATTTGTTTAATTTCTGGGTCTGCGCCCAAACGACCAATTAATAATACTTTATTTAAACTTCCAGCCATAATATTTTACTATTTGTTAAATTAATTAATAAGATTTATATCACAATTCTTCTGAATATTAATTTTATTGACTCAAAGCAACAAAAAATATGATGAAAAAGATAGTTATAAAGGGCGCTAAAGAACACAATTTGAAGAATGTGACTGTAGAGATTCCAAAAGATAAATTTGTTGTGATAACAGGTTTGTCTGGGTCAGGAAAATCTTCATTAGCTTTTGATACTATCTATGCTGAAGGTCAAAGAAGATATGTCGAAAGCTTATCTGCTTATGCTCGCCAGTTTTTAGATAAAATGAAAAAGCCAAATGTTGATTTAATTGAGGGATTGAGTCCTGCCATAGCAATTGAACAAAAAAATACTTCAAAAAACCCTAGATCAACCGTAGCAACTGTTACAGAAATTTATGATTATATGAGAGTACTCTATGCAAGAGCTGGTATTCCCTACTCTCCTTTTACAGGAAAGCCAATAACATCTCAAACAATTACTCAAATTGTTGATTTGATTAAAAAATTACCGAAAAAATCTACAATATATATTTATGCTCCAGTGGTTAGAGGTCGTAAGGGTGAATATAAAAAAGATATTTTAAGCTATAAGAGACGTGGATTTAGAAAAATAAAAATAGATAACGTATTATATGACATAGAAAAATCTCCTAACCTTGATAAAAAATTAAAGCATGATATTTCAATTCTAGTAGATAGAATTGTACTTAATTCAAAACTTGGAAACAGATTAGCAGAAAGCGTAGAAACAGCTGTAAATTTAGCTAATGGATTAGTTTTTGTCGAATATGAAGATGAAACACTTCCTCAAAAATTTAGAAAAATTGAAAAATTAATTTACTCCACAAAGTTTGCTTGTCCAGAAAGTGGTTTTACTATTGAAGAAATAGAGCCAAGATTGTTTTCATTTAATAGTCCTTATGGTGCTTGTGAAGAATGTGAGGGTATTGGAATGAAGTTAAATGTAGATCCAAATTTAGTAGTACCAGATGAACGTAAGAGTTTAGCTGATGGAGCAATTGAACCTTGGTCTAAATCAACAACTTTATATTATGCACAAACATTGGCTTCACTTGCTAAGCATTATGAGTTTTCTCTTGATGAAAAATGGAAAAAACTTCCAAAAAAAATAAAAGATATAATTCTATATGGTTCTGATGAAGATGAAATTAAATTCAATTATGATGATGGATATGAAAAATATTCTTATAAAAAAACTTTTGAAGGTGTAATAAATAATCTTGAAAGACGTTTTTTGGAATCTGATAGTGAGTGGAAAAGAGAAGCAATAGCAGAATACCAATCTGATACTGCCTGTGAAGCTTGTAATGGTGATAGATTAAAAGAAGAAGCATTATGTGTTAAAATTAATGATTTAAATATTAGTGAAGTTACTAAAAAATCAATTCATGATGCAGCTGAATGGTTTAAAAGCTTAGAAAATAATTTAGACAAAAGGCAATTTAAAATTGCTGAGCATGTTCTAAAAGAAATAAATGAAAGATTAAATTTCTTACTTAATGTTGGTTTGGATTACTTAACACTTTCAAGAGAGTCTGGAACTTTGTCAGGTGGTGAAGCTCAAAGAATTAGATTGGCATCTCAAATTGGATCAGGTTTGACTGGTGTTTTATATGTTTTAGATGAACCATCAATTGGTTTACATCAAAAAGATAATGTTAAATTAATAAATGCATTAAAAAGATTAAGAGATTTAGGAAATACTGTAATTGTAGTTGAGCATGATACTGAAACTATGGAAAATGCAGATCATATTATTGATCTTGGTCCTGAAGCTGGAACGAATGGTGGTCAAATAACTGCTCAAGGAACTTATGAAGAAATTAAAAAGGATAAGAGCAGTATTACTGGACAATATCTAGCAAATAAGCAAACGATAGAAATTCCTAAATCAAGACGATTAGCAAAGAACGGAAGATTTGTTGAAATAAACGGTGCTAGTGGAAATAATTTAAATAATGTTAATCTTAAAATTCCTACAGGCACATTTACTTGCGTAACTGGAGTTTCGGGTAGCGGTAAATCTACATTAGTATTGCAAACATTGTTTCATGCATTAAATTTAACACTTAATAACAAAGCTAGAAAAACTCCTAAAGCATTTAAAGGTTACAAAGGTGTAGAACTCATTGATAAAATTATAGATATCGATCAATCACCTATTGGTAGAACTCCAAGATCTAACCCAGCTACATATACTGGAGCTTTTGGACCTATAAGAGATTGGTTTACCAGTTTGCCAGAATCTAAAACAAGGGGTTATAAACCAGGAAGATTCTCTTTTAACGTTAAAGGAGGTAGATGTGAAGCTTGTGAAGGTGATGGTGTTATTACTTATGAAATGCACTTTTTACCAGATGTATATATTCAATGTGATGAGTGTAAAGGAACAAGATATAATAGAGAAACTTTAGAAATTAAGTTTAAAGGAAAAAGTATAGCTGATGTATTAGATATGTCAGTAGATGAAGGTTGTGAATATTTTGAAAACATATCCAATATCAAATCAAAATTATTAACCCTAAAAAAAGTTGGACTTGGTTACATAAAAATTGGACAACAAGCTACCACCTTATCAGGAGGTGAAGCACAAAGGATTAAACTAGCTAAAGAATTGTCAAAAAGATCAACTGGTAGAACCATGTACATATTAGATGAACCAACAACTGGTCTGCATCAACATGATATTAAAAAATTACTAGAAATTCTTCATACTTTTGTGAAATTAGGAAACACTGTTGTAGTAATCGAGCATAATTTAGATGTAATTAAAACAGCTGATTACATAGTTGATATGGGTCCTGAAGGAGGTGTTAAAGGTGGTAAAATTGTTGCTGAAGGTAAACCAGAAGAAGTTTGTAAAGTTAAAGAAAGTTACACGGGACAGTTTTTAAAACCTCTTTTAAACTAGATATAAAAACTTAAAAATAATCTAAATTTAGTGTATAATTATCAAGAATCATGAGCAATTTATTATCATCATTATCCAAAACAATTCACGCATCACTAGCATTAGCAATTATATTGTTTTTTGGTCTATCTTTCTTAAACGATGGTATAGCCATTGATACTCTTTTCTGGAGCTGGTTATTTAGATACATTCATGTTGTCGTTGCAATAATGTGGATAGGATTATTATGGTATTTTAATTTTGTTCAAATTCCTAATATGGGAAAAATACCTGACGAACAGAAACCGGCTATTGGAAAAGTGATTGCTCCAGCTGCATTATTTTATTTTAGATGGGCAGCCGCATTTACCGTTTTATCAGGTTTAATTCTAGCTTTATTAAATGGATATCTACATGATGCAATGACTTTAAGCATTGGTTCTGGTGTTCCAAAACATACAGCCATAGGTATTGGAATGTGGTTAGGAATTATAATGGCATTTAATGTTTGGTTTGTAATTTGGCCAAATCAAAAAAGAGCTTTGGGAATAGTTGAAACTGACCCAGAAACAAAAGCAAAGTCTGCTAAGACTGCAATGTTATTTTCAAGAACAAATACATTACTATCTCTACCAATGTTGCTAACAATGGTAATTGCACAAAATTTATATTAAACTGTTTTATTATCGTCTTCTCTTAAGACTGTTTTTTGTGAAACCCTTAATCTGACTAAAACAGTATTTGCTATATATATTGAAGAATAGGTACCAAATACAACACCAAGTATCATCGCTAAAGAAAAACCTTTTAAAATTTCACCACCAAAAAAGAATATTGCCAACAGAGCTAATAAAGTCGTAGCTGAAGTAATTATCGTTCTTGATAAAGTTTCGTTGATTGAAATATTTGTTAATTCAAAAATTTTAATATCAGAATATTTTCTTAGATTTTCTCTAACACGGTCAAAAATTACAACAGTATCGTTCATTGAATAACCGACAATAGTTAGAACAGCTGCAATAATTGACAAATTAATCTCAAGACTGAATAATGAAAAAATCCCCAATGTAACTATTACATCATGAAATAAAGCTAAAATAGCGCCTAAACTAAATTGCCATTCAAAACGTATCCAAATATAAATAAGCATCACTGCTAAAGATAAGGAAATAGCAATTACACCAGCTTTAAGCAATTCAGCACTAACCTTGGGACCTACATTTTCAACTCTTCTAAAGTCATAATTACTACCAAAAGAGCTATCTAAATTCTTTTTGATTTCTTCAATTATATTTTTTTTATTATCTTTATTTTCAAATTTAATCAGAAAGTCAGTATCATTTCCAAATTTTTTAACTGAAACATCACCTAAATCCATTTGATTAAACTTATCTCTTAGTGAACTTACGTTAATTTTGCTATCTGATGACCTTAATTCAATCAATGTTCCACCCTTAAAGTCAATACCATAATTTAAACCTTTAAATATTAATAATAAAAGCGAAGCTGTAATTAATAACATCGATAATATATTAAATTGATTATAGTACTTGTTAAAAGCTATCATTAGATTAATTTTTCCTTATTTTTATTTCTTATTACATAAAGACTAGTGAACAATCTTGCTATAAAATAAACCGAAAATAGAGTTGTAAATATTCCAACACCCAAGGTAACTGCAAATCCTTTTACTGGTCCAGATCCCATAAAAAATAAAATTATAGCAGCTAATAATGTAGTAATATTTGCATCAATAATTGCTGTTCTTGACTTTGTATAACCTCCATCAAAAGCTAAAATATTATTACTCTCACCTTTTAACTCTTCTTTAATTCTTTCAAAAATTAAAACGTTTGCATCAACTGCCATACCAACAGTTAAAATTATTCCAGCAATACCAGGAAGAGTTAAAGTTGCTTCAAATAAAGTTAAAATTCCAAGCAATAAAAATAAATTTATAATTAATGTTACGTTGGTGATTAATCCAAAAACTTTGTATTTCAAAAACATAAAAATAATAACTAGTAAAAAACCTATAGCTAAAGCAATCATACCTGCATTAATCGAGTCTTGTCCTAAATCAGGTCCAACAGTTCTTTCTTCTATGATTTCTAATGGAGCAGGTAAAGCTCCAGATCTTAATAATAAAGCTAAATCTGTAGCAGTTTGAAAAGTAAACCCACCACTGATTTGTCCAGATCCACTTGCTATTGTATCTCTAACGACTGGTGCACTAATTATTTTTCCATCCAAAACAATAGCTAATTGCTTGCCTATACCTGTTGATGTGGCTTTACCAAATCTTTTGGCACCTACTCTATCTAAAGTAAATGAAACAATAGTTTGATTTGTCTGAGTATCCATTTTTGGTTGAGCATCTAATAGATTTTCTCCACTAATGATTATTCTTTTACTTACTGTTGCTTCCTCCAAGCCATCTTCAAATTTTAACTTATCAACACCAAATCTGTCACTTTCGTCATTGGTTACAAATCTAAAAGTTAAATTTGCAGTTTTTCCTAGAAGAGATTTAATTCTTTGTGGATCATCCAACCCAGGAAGTTCGACTAAAATCCTATCATTACCTCTTTTTAAAATATTGGGTTCATTTGTTCCAACTTCATCTACTCTTCTTCTTACAATCTCTATAGCTTGATCTTGTGATGAAGTTTTAAGATTAATTACACCTTGTCTTGAAAAACTTACTTTTAAATTAATACCAGTATCTTCAATATCGAGCTGATGTGACTTAAACCTTGGGTAATAAGGATTTAGATCACTATTCTCATCTTGAAATACATCTATTACTGCTTGCTTGTCTAAATCAGCAACATTAAAAAAAATAATTTGATTATCAATTTTAATATTATTAACTTTAATGTTCTTCTCTTTAAAATAATTTCTAATAATGGTTGTTAAATTTTGTAATTTTTGCTCGATTACAGGTTCATTATCAATTTCAAGTAGAAGGTATGAACCACCTTGTAAATCTAAACCAAGATTTATTTTTTTATCAAAAAAACTATCATCAAACTTAAATAAATTTGATGATGCAATTAAAATAAATAATAAAGAAAATATAGTTACAAATAAGATTCTTAGTTTAGAAAAATAAAGCACTTATCTAAATTGATTATTTTTTAACTTCTGGAGTATTGTTTAAGAGACTTTGAATACCTGTTGCTTTAACTATTTCAACTTTAACATTTTCAGCTATTTCAACTTCTACTTTATCATTATCAATTAATCTTTCTACTCTTCCTGTGATACCACCAGAAGTAACTACTTTATCACCTCTCTTTAAACCTTCGACCATTGCTTTATGCTCTTTAACTTTTTTTTGCTGTGGTCTTATTAAGAAAAAATAAAAAATAACAAAAATTAAAATTAGCGGTATAAATTGACCTATTCCTGAACCTTCCATAAATCTCCTTTAAATTATGGCATTCTTATACCATCTAACTGATTAAAACAACTTTAATTGTTGGAAATCAATTCCATATTATTCATATAAGATCTTAGAACTTTAGGAACTATAATAGAACCATCTTTTTGTTGATAGTTTTCCATAATTGCAATCAGAGTTCTTCCAACAGCTAAACCACTTCCATTTAGGGTGCCAACAAAAACATTTTCCTTATTCTTATTTTTATATCTAGCCTTCATCCTCTGAGCTTGAAAGGTCGAACAAGATGAACAAGAAGATATTTCTCTATATTTGTTTTCAGATGGTAACCATACTTCTATGTCATAGGTCTTCTCTGCACTAAATCCCATATCTCCCGAACACAAAATTACCTTTCGATAAGGTAATTCTAATTTGTCAAGTATATCTGTAGCACAATTTGTCATTCTTTCTAATTCTTCTAGACATTTTTCATTTTCAACAATGCTTACCAATTCAACTTTATAAAATTGATGCTGTCTAATCATACCTCTCGTATCTTTCCCATAACTACCAGCTTCTTTTCTAAAACAAGGTGTTGAAGCAACAAATCTCATTGGTAATTTGTTAAGATCAATCATTTTATCTTTGACAATGTTGGTTAAGATCACCTCAGCTGTTGGAATTAAAAATTTTCTATCAGATCCTTCATCAAATTTAATTTCAAACTGATCATTTTCAAATTTTGGTAGCTGACCAGTGCCATACATTGTGCTCTCTGAAGCCATTAAAGGTGGTGATATCTCTTGATAACCATTTTGATGAATGTGTGTATCGAGCATAAAATTAGTTATTGCTCTTTCTAAAAGAGCTAATTTGTCTTTTACAAATACAAATCTTGATCCAGTAGTTTTTGTAGCTAAATCAAAATCAAGCATATTTAGTTTTTCCCCTAATTCGTAATGTGTTTTGGGTTCAAATTTTAAATTAGGTATCTCTCCTGATTTTATTATTTCTTTATTATCATTTTCATCTTTACCGTTTGGAACATCTTCGTGTGGTATATTGGGTATGCTAGACAACAAACTATCTAGATCAAACTTAATTTGTTTTTGATCTTCTACAATTTTATCAAGTTCCTTACTAATTTCTTTGGATTTTATAAATAAGCTTTCATCTTTGGATTTAGAAATATCTTTTTTCTCTTTTTCTAAACTTTCTTTTTTTTGTATCAAATCTCTATTTTGTTCATCTAATTTTTGAATTTTTTCAAAATCGACATTTATGTTCCTTTTTTCAAGTGATTTTTGAAATTTAGAAAAATCTTTTCTTATTTCTTTAATATTATGCATCTTCTTTTTGTAAGTTTTTGTTTTCTATAAATTTTACTGAAAATATTGATAATTCATACAGAATTAATAAAGGTATTGCTAAACCTATTTGAGTTATTGGATCAGGTGGTGTTAATAATGCAGCTGCTGCAAATATAATAACAACAACATATTTTCTTCTCTCTTTTAAAAATTGACTATCAACTATACCAATTCTAGCTAATAAACTTAAAACAACGGGTAACTGAAAACTAATACCAAAAGCAAAAATTAATTTCATGACTAGAGATAAATATTCATTCACTTTAGCCTCTAATTGAATTGGTAAATTTGTAGAAATACCTGTACTTTCAAATGAAAGAAAAAATTTAATCGCAAGGGGCATTATCAAATAATAAACCAGCATGCCTCCTAAAAAAAATAGTATAGGTGTTAATATGAGGTAAGGCAGAATTGCTACTTTTTCATGTTTGTATAAACCTGGGGCAATAAATTTCCAAATTTGCATTAAAATAAAAGGACATGTAACAAAGAAAGCAGTGAAAAATGACACTTTAAGATATGTTAAAAAGGTCTCTTGTAAAGCAGTAAATATCAATCTTCGATCAGAACCATCCTCTTTTACAGCTCTTGCAAATGGATCAACAAGAAAACCATAGATATCTTCTGCAAATAAGTAACAAATTACAAAAAAGATAAATAAAAAGATAAAGCTATTTATTAACCTTTTTCTTAGTTCCGTTAGGTGACTTACAAATCCACCTTCCTGATCTTCATTACTCATCTTTTTTAATTTCTTTTTTTATTTCGTTATCAATTTTTTCTTCATCTATCTCTAGATTTGAAACTTCATTTTGAATATTGTTTACGTATCTTTTTGCTGATCCGATCCACGAACCTGCTTTCTTCAACATTACTGGAAAATCCTTTGGACCAAGAACTATTATAGCAATAGCAACAATAATTAAAATTTCAAACCAACCGATAGTAGGCATTTAAATTAATTTTTGTTATCCGAGTCTTTGTTTTCGTCAGATATATTTTTTGGCTCTGTATCGTCAGTTACATCTGACGCCATTCCTTTTTTGAAACTTTTAATACCCTTAGCTACATCACCCATTAAGCTTGAAATTTTTCCTCTTCCAAACAATAAAACAACCAATATAACTACAATAGCTATTTGCCAAATTCCTATACTCATAAAAAACTTATAACCTTTTTAAGGTTATTTTTAAAGTTACTTTTTTGTTAATCTTTCTCTTCTGGATCTAGAGTGCTATTTAACATTTCATCTATATTGGAATAAATATCCTCTTTTTTCTCTTCTTGCTTTTCTTTGTAAAATTTTCCAGTACCAAAAATAGCATTATCAACACTTGAGCTATCAATTAAACCAGCAGCACCTAATTCATCAATTGTTGGAAGATCAGATATTTTTTGTATGTTGAAATGACTTAAAAAATCATCAGTAGTTATATATTGAATTGGTCTACCTGGGACATCTTTTCGACCACCTGGTTTCACCCAATTCAATTCCATTAAAATCTCTAAAGTGTTAGTACCAAAAGCAACTCCCCTTATTTCCTCTATCTCAGCTCTGGTAACCGGTTGATGATAAACAATTATAGCCAATGTTTCTACTGCAGCTCTAGAAAGTTTCTTTTCAACAGTTTTTTCTTGAGACATCAAACTTGATAAATTTGGTGATGTTCTAAAAGACCACTTATCTTTTATGCAAATTAAATTAATTCCTCTGTTTGAATATTCTTGTCTTAATTTTTCTAAAGATTCTGGAACGTTACCTTTTTTTGAAACTTTGCTTTCTATAGTATCAACATCTAATGGCTCAGCTGCTGCAAAAATAATTGCTTCTATTTCTTTATCTAAATCTGATAATTTTGATGGAAATTTTACAATATTATCTTTTGAAGCTTTTGCTTTTTTAATCATTTATTTCCTTTATATAAATTTCATCAAACAATTTATCTTGTTTAATTGATAAATTTCCTTCTTTAACTAATTCTAATGAACCTGCAAAAATTCCAGCCTTACCGGTTTTCTTGTATTTAGAACCACTTTTAAAATTACTTGGTATTAATTCATCCAATTTTTTCCAATCAAATAATTTCCCAAAGAATTCTCTAATTGTTTTAATGCCATCTTCTGCTGTAAATACAGGAAGTTTAGGAATATTAATTTTTTGAAAATCTTTAGTCATTATTATCGTTGAGTAAGACTTCATTAATTCAAATAAACTTAAGTTATATTCTGCACTATAAATCGATCTTATATTTCCTTTCATTCCTCTGGTTCTTATTTCTCTGCCTAATCTTTTTCTCTTAAGCATTTGTTCGGATAGTAATCTGATCAATTCTAATTTCTTTAGCTGTAATTTTAATTTTTCTGCAACTTCTTGTACTTTAAATTCTTCTTCTGGAGTTCCAGGTAAAAGTAATTTTGACTTTAAATAAGCTAACCATGTTGCCATTAAAAGATATTCAGAAGCAATTTCTAAATTTAAATTTTTTTCATTAGTAATATACTCGTGAAATTGATCTGCTAACTTAGTTATGGATATTTCTTCTAAGTCAACTTTTTGAGCTTTCGCTAAATCTAAGAGAACGTCTAATGGACCATTATAATTATTTATATCAACATTAAATAATTCAGAATCATTGGCAGACATACAAAGATATTAACTTAAAATTTTATAAAATTGAGATGTTTTTTTAACAACAAAACTATTCACTTGAGGTGAATTTTCCGCCACTATCTTCATTTCTTTGATGTTTCCATTGCAGTGAAGCGCTAGATTACAACCTGCGCTGAATAAATTAATAGCATTAAGTTTTAAATCATCACTTAAACTCTTCATAGATAAGTCATCTGAAATTAAAATATTTTTAAATCCTATATTTTTTCTAATAATATTTATAATTTTCTTAGAGTGTGTAGCAGTGTTTTTTTTGTCAATTTTTGAATAGACAACATGCCCTGTCATAGCAAAAAAACATTTTTTATTTTTAAATGTCCAAAAATCATTTTTAAGAAGATATTCATGTGTTTTGTTAATAATTGGTGTTGAGTAATGACTATCAACTTTTGCTAAGCCATGACCAGGTATATGCTTCATTACTGTACCTATTGAGTTATTTTGAAATAATTCAATGCAAATATCTCCTAATTTAGAGACAATTTTTTTATTTTTTGAATAAGATCTATCCCCAATTACTTTGCTTGCACCATTAACTCTAATATCTAGTACTGGGACAGTATTGATATTAACACCAATTAAATTCAATAAATAAGAGGTTTTATCTACAAATAACTTATAAACAATTTCGAATTTTTTTTTATCTTTATTAAACAAACTTCCAAAATATTCAGATGTCATATTATCAAAGGAAATTAAATCTCTTAGTCTATTAACCCTTCCACCTTCTTGATCAATCAGGATTGGATATTTGTTATCTTTAAAAATTTTTCTAATACTTGAGGTTAATTTTTTTACTTGATCAAAAGACTTAATGTTTCTGGTAAAGAGAATAATTCCCCATGGTTTATATTTTTTAAGAAATAGAATTTCATTATTAGATAACTTTGTTGATTTTAAACCAACTATGAAAGATTTTCTCTTACTTATCATTATCTAATAATTTCCAAAAATTAAATTTTTTCTTTTTCTTTTTGTTTGTTTGCTTAACATACTCAATTACATTTTGGGTATCATTCTCTAAAACTGGCAAATTTTTTGAATATAATTTTATTTTCTCATCAATATTTTTATGAGATCTGTATGATTTTTTTTTATGTTCATCTGAAAAATAATATTTTCCTGTAAAAAAAATAAATAAAAGTATTACAAAAATAAATATTAAGTACTTTATTTCTTTAAGCATTACATTTGATTGGGTGTATCAACACCTACAATATCCATACCTGTTTTAATAACATTAGAAATAGCCTTCAAAAAGATCAATTTATCTGGTGAGACTGTCTTTTGATCATTAATAAATCTTTTTTCTGGAAATTGTTTTCCTAAATTCCAATAAGAGTGAAATTCAGATGCTAGATCGTATAAGTAAACAGGTATTCTATGTGGTTCTAATTTAGTGCTTGCAGAATCGATACATTTTGGCCACTCAGATAATTTTTTTAATATTTTAATTTCATCATTTGAATACTCAAAATTAAAATCATTTAATTCAATCTTTGAATTTAAATCTTTGTTTATGTGTCTGAAGACAGATGAAATTCTAGCGTAACAATACTGAACGTAATATAATGGATTATCTTTAGATTTTTCTTTGACAGCATCAAAATCAAAATCTAATTCAACATCACTACTTCTGTTAAGCATAATAAATCTTGTTGCATCTTTTCCAACTTCTTCAATCAAGTCATCTACCGTAATATAATCCCCTTTTCTTTTTGACATTTTGAAAGGTTTCTGATTTTTTATTAATTTTACTAACTGACTTATTTTACAAATTAATTTATCTTTTTTTCCTGAAAGGGCTTCAACCGATGAGGTAATCCGTTTTATATAACCAGCATGATCTGCGCCTAGTATATTGATTAAATAATCAAATTTTCTATCAACTTTATTTTTATGATAGGCAACATCACTTGCAAAATAAGTCCATGTACCATCTGATTTTTGAAGTGCACGATCTTTATCGTCACCAAAGTCAGTAGATTTAAATAATAATTGCTCCCTTTCAACCCAATCCTTGTTATCTTCACCAGCTGGTGCTTTAATTTTTCCTTTATAAATGAAGTTATTTTTTTCTAAAAAATCTATTACACTTTCAACTTCATTGTTTAAAACAATACTTTTTTCGCTTACAAAATTATCGTGATTAATACCCAAACTATTTAGATTATTTTTGATAAGCAGAAGGGCTTGCTCAATAGATAAAGCAGTTAATTTATCATTAATTTCATCAAAATTATCAAAGTTAAGACCTGAATTATTTGCAATAATATTTTTTGCAAAATCAATTAGATAATCTCCAGGATACAAATCAGGATTATCTTTAGGAAATGTCTCGTTAAAATTAAGTTCTCTAATTCTAAAATAAACTGATTTAGTAAAATTTATAATTTGGTTACCATAGTCATTTACATAGTATTCTTTTGTAACTTGATGTTTATTAAAAATTAAAACATTAGAGATAACATCTCCTAGAATAGCACCTCGACAATGTCCTACATGTAAAGGGCCTGTTGGGTTTGCTGAAACAAACTCTACTAAATAATTATTTTTTTTCTCTTTTTCATTTATTCCAAAACTATCCGCATTATCTGTAATATTTTTAATAAAATTTGACCAATAAGATGGTTTAAATTTAATATTGATAAATCCTGGTTTGGCTACAGATATTGTTTCAATTTCACTGTCTTTATTTTTAATTACAGGAGCAAGTTTTTCTGCAAGCTCTAGTGGTGAAGTTTTATTGATTTTTGACAAAACCATCGCAACATTCGTTGAAATGTCACAATCAAATTTTGGTGGAGGTATTTCAGCATTGATGCCATTAAAACTTTCAGGAATTTCTAGTTGATTATTTTTATTTAAATCAACAATTATAGATTTAATTTTATCTAAATATAATTCAAAAATATTCATTTATTATCGTTATAAAGGTTAATTGCATATCTATCAGTCATTCCAGATATAAAATCTGAAATAGCTCTATATTTATCTTTAGTCAATTGATCTTTAGACAAAAATTTTCTTGGTTTTGATTTAATTATTTTAAATAATTTCTTAATTATCGATTTACCCTTTTGGTTCTTTTGCAATACTGACTTGTTATTGTACATTTTATGTCTTAAAAAAGATTTAATTTCTTTTTCTGCATTGTTTATTTGATCAGAAAAACAAACGATTAACTCATTAGATTTAGTCACATCTTTGTAAGATTTTACCTTCAGCTTTTGTATATTTTTCTGGGTATTATTTAATAAATCTCTGACCATTAGATCAATTGAATCTCTTATAATTTGATAAATTGCAATTTTATAATTTTTACTAGTGATTTTATTTTTATATTTTCTATGAATATTTTTAAAAAAATCTATTTCAACTAATTCTTCCATTTTAAACAGGTTGGCTTTTATTCCGTCTTGAATATCATGATTGTTATATGCAATGTCATCTGAAATAGCTGAAATTTGAGCTTCAAGCGATGGAAATGAATTAAATTTAATTTTACCTTTAAAAGTTTTCACCCCTATTAACTTGTTAACCAAAAGAATATCCTCAACGGGTCCGTTATGTTTAAGAAGACCCTCTAACGTTTCTATAGTTAAGTTTAATCCTTTAAACTTAAAATATTTATTTTCTAAAAACATAACAATTCTTAGAGTTTGTAGATTATGATCAAAACCACCATAATTCTCCATACATTCATGTAAGGCATCTTCTCCAGCATGACCGAATGGAGTGTGGCCTAAATCATGTGCTAAACTTAAAGTTTCAGCTAAATCCTCGTTTAATTTTAAATATTTTGCTATCGATCTTGCTATTTGAGCAACTTCTATTGAGTGAGTAATCCTAGTTCTAAAATGATCTCCTTCAGTATTCACAAATACTTGGGTTTTGTGCTTTAACCTTCTAAATGATGCACTATGAATAATACGATCTCTATCTCTTTGAAAAGGAGATCGATATTTTGAATTAGCTTCCTTAATTAGTCTGCCTTTACTTTTGTATACCCCTAACAAAGCGTCTTTTTTCATCCTTTAATTAAAATAATTAAGTATTATATTAGTAATATCAGTGTTGAGACATGATTAAAGAAATTAAATTTACAGATAATGCGTTAAAACAAATAGAAAGTTTGTTAGCAAAAAAAGATAAAGGTTCATTTTTTAGAATCGCAATTAAAGGTGGGGGTTGTTCAGGCTTTCAATACGAATTCACTTTTGAAAAATCAAAACAAGATGACGATCTAAATTATCAAAATATTTTAATTGATAAAACTTCTGCAGATCTACTTAAAGGATCTGAAGTTGATTATGTTTCTGAGCTAATAGGTGAACAGTTTAAAATATCTAACCCACAAACAAAATCTTCTTGTGGTTGTGGTGTTTCTTTTTCACTTTAATGCTAATTTCATCCTGGAATGTCAATTCTGTAAGAGCAAGAATTGAAAATATCAAAAGTTATTTATTAAAATATAAACCAGATATTTTAATGATGCAGGAAATCAAAACTGAGGATGTCAATTTTCCTTATGATGATTTTTCTTCAATGGATTATGAAAGTCACGTATTTGGACAAAAAAGTTATAACGGTGTAGCAATTATTTCTAAAAATAAATTAAAAAATATTAAAACTGATTTAATTAAAGATAAATTAAAACAATCAAGAATAATTTCTGCTGAATTTGAACATAAAAAAAAAGCTATTCAATTAATAAATATATACACTCCAAATGGAAATCCTGTTGATACTGAAAAATATGACTACAAAAAGAATTGGCTTGATCAATTAATTAAACAACTAAAAACTTTATCCAAGAAAAATCCAAATTTAATTCTTGCTGGTGATTTTAATATTATTCCATCAGCAGAAGATGTTTATAATGTAAAAAGTTTTGAGGATGATGCTTTATATAGATTGGAAATCAGAAAAAAATTTAGAGAGATGATAAATCTAGGTTTTAATGATGTATATAGATATTTTAATGAAGATAAAGAAGGATATACATTTTGGGATTATATGAGGGGTGCTTGGCAAAAAAATAATGGAATGAGAATTGATCATTTTTTAGTGTCTAATTCATTAATTGATCAAATTAAGGATATAAATATCAATAAAGATCCTCGTGGAAGAGAAAAACCTTCTGATCACACACCAATTGAAATTACTTTAACTTAAAGATTTAATTTTATTAACTAACTCTTCGTTTATATTTCTTGGACCGGTGTCCAATCTATTTTTATGACGTCTTTCTCCTGGTAATCTTACTTCACCCATAGATTTCATCTTCTCAAAAAATTCTTCAGCATGTTTTTGCCAGTTAGTTCCTGAAGTTTTATCTGGACTTATTGCTAGTATAAATTCACCACCACTTGGAGGACCACCATCATTATTATCTTTTGCAGCTGTTTCAAAACTAAAATTATCACCAACTAAAGCACCTGCTAATAATTCTACCATCATTGCAATTGCAGAACCTTTATAACCACCAAAAGGTAATAAAACTCCACCATCAGCAATTTCACCTGGATCAGTTGTTTCTTTACCCTCTTTAGTTAATCCTGTTCCAAGTGGAACTTTGTGCCCTTCTCTTTTAGCAACTTGAACTTCACCCATTGCCATCGACGCTGTTGCCATATCATAAACAACTGGTGTTTTACCTGGTCGTGGCCAAGCAAATGAAATTGGATTTGTTCCAAATAATGGCTTTATAGCACCAGCAGGCGCAACAGCAGGCTTATAAGACGTACAAGCAAATGCTACCAAACCTTCCTCTGCTAATTTTTCTGTTTCAGGCCACATAGCAGCCATATGATGTGAGTTATTTATTGCTAACACAGCTACACCATTTTCTTTTGCAGCTTTTGCTAATTCAGGCAATCCTTTATTTAAAACAACAGGTGCTAAACAATTATTTCCTTCAACTTTAATTACTGATGGAGATATATTTTTTACTTCTGGTTTACCTTTACCATTGATCTTTCCACTTTTTAGACCAGTGACGTATGCTGGTAATCTAAACAAACCGTGTGATACAGAACCATCTCTTTCAGCATTTCTAATTAAATCTGATAGAATTGATGCAGTTTCATCATCACAACCGTTTGCTAAAAGAGTTTTTTTAGCAAGTTCAAATATTTCTTCTAAACTTAAAGATACAGTGCTCATTATTTTGATTTACATTTTTTACATAAACCAAAAAATTCTAAATTATATTTGCTATATTTCATTCCAGAGTCATCTGAAAAATTAGATAAATATTTTGAAAGTTTTGAATTACTTATTTCGGATACATTTTCACAACTTTCACAAATTGAAAAAGCTGTCGCTTTAGAAACCTGACAGCTTGAATTTTGACAAGCTATAAAAGCATTTCTGCTTTCAATTTTATGGATTTTTCCTATTTCAACTAATTTATCTAATGCCCTGTAAACTTGTAGAGGTGCTTTAATTCCTTTTTTTTGAACATTAAAAAGGATTGAATAGGCTTTCATTGGTTCACCAGATTTATCAATTAGGTCAAAAATAATTTTTTGATTTTTGGAAAGGTTATGTTCTTTTTGCATCTTTAAATTCTTATCAATATGTTATCAGTTTTTCAAATTAATCGATTGTTTTATTTTAAATAAAGACAGTATGAATAATACTAACGAGGCAGCTATTATTGATGGTCCTGAAGATGTATTAAATTCTAATGAAGAATACAAACCTAATACAACAGACAGTAATCCACCAATAATTGAAAATATTACCATTTTTTTGAGGACTGTCTGAGATATTTCTAGCCATAGCCGCTGGAATAATAAGCATACCTGTAATCAATAATAACCCTACCATTTTAATTGATATAGCTATTACAGCAGCCATAAGAATTGTAAAAATAGCTTTTGCTCTATCAGGGTTCAACCCTTCAGCTTCTGCTAACTCATAATTAACTGTAGATGCAAACAATGGTTTCCAAATTAATTTTAGAACTAATAAAATTACTGCGCCTCCAGTCCAGATGATTAACAAATCATCAGTTGTTACGGCTAATATATCACCAAATAATAGACCCATAATATCAAAACGAATAAAGGTTAAAAAACCTATTACTACTAATCCGACAGCTAATGAGGAATGTGCTAAAAGACCAAGCAAAGCATCCCCAGGTAAATTAGTTTTTTTCTGTAGTTGAATTAAGATTAATGCAATTATTGAAGAAATTAAAAACACTGAAATAGCTATATTTAAATCTAAAGTATATGCCATTGTTACACCAAGAAGTGCAGAATGAGCTAATGTATCACCAAAATAAGATAATCTTCTCCATACTACAAAACAACCTAATGGACCTGTAACAAAAGCAATTCCTATTCCTGCAAACAATGCTCTTATAAAAAAATCATCAAACATATTAGTTTTTCTTTATTTCACCTTTTTCTGAATGAACATGATCATGTTTATGTTCATAAACAGAAAGAATTTGAGATGCTTTTTCACCAAATAAGGATTTATATTCATTGTTTTTAGCAACATCCATCGGTGATCCAGAGCAACATACGTGGCCATTTAAACAAACAACATGATCAGTTGCGGTCATAACTGTATGTAGATCATGTGAGATTAATAGGATTCCACAATTTAGTGTATCAGAAATTCTTTTTATTAGTTCATACAAAGCAATCTCACCAGTGTAATCAACGCCTTGGACTGGTTCGTCAAGAACCAATAGTTCTGGTTTTTTTGAAATAGCTCTTGCGATTAAAACTCTTTGAAATTCACCACCTGATAAATTTCCTAAATTTTTATTCTTAAGATGGATAACACCTGTTAACGTAAGCGCCTCATCAATTGCCTCTTCTTTAATATTTTCTGTTAAAAGCATAAAATCATAAACTCTTAAAGGTAAGGTCCAATCAATAGATATTTTTTGAGGAACATATCCAACTTTATTTGTATATTTTTCAACACTTCCCTCTATGTTTTTGTAAATTCCTAATGCAATTTTTGCGGTAGTACTTTTTCCTGATCCATTAGGCCCAATAAGGGTAACGATTTTCCCTTTTTCAACAGTTAATGAAACACCTTCCACTAGCCATTTATCATTTTGTTTAAAACCAGCGTTATTTAATTTTACTAATGTACTATTTTCTGAGCTCATATATTGCTTGACTTGTAAATGTTATATTATTACATAACGTTATATTATAACAACCAATTAAATTACTTATTATGAAAAATATTAAAAAAATACCAATTATATTCTCAATATTATCAATTCTAACATTCTTTACACCAGCAAATGCTGAAATAAAAGTAGTTGCTTCTATTAAACCAATTCATTCATTAGCCAGTTATTTAATGGATGGTATTGCTAAACCTGATTTAATAGTTGATGGATATGCATCTCCACACGGATTTGCAATGAAACCTTCACATGCAAAAATGCTGCAAAATGCTGACCTAATATTCTGGGTTGGTGAAGATTTAGAGAGTTTTTTAGAAAAACCATTGAGTTCAATTGCGAAGAAAGCAGAAAAAATTGAATTAATGGAAACTAAAGATTTGCAAGTATTAAAATTTAGAGAAAGAAATATTTTTGACGAACATGATCATGACGATCACGGACATGATGACCATGGTAAAAAGGAAGATGATCATGATGACCATGGACATGATGATGACCACGGTAAAAAAGAAGATGATCATGACCACGATCACAACGATCATGGTAAAAAGGAAGACGATCATGATGACCATGGACATGATGATGACCATGGTAAAAAGGAAGATGATCATGATGACCATGGACATGATGATGACCACGGTAAAAAAGAAGATGATCATGATGACCACGGACATGATGATCATGATGGACATGCGCATGGTGAATTTGATCCACACATTTGGTTGGACCCAATTAATGCAAAAGCTATGTTAAATGAAATGGCAGAACATTTAATTGAAAATGATCCAAAAAATGAAGCTAAATACAAAAGCAATTTAGCTAATGCTTTAAATGAAATCGATAAACTTACAATTGATGTAATGACTGATTTAAGTAGCAGTGTTGCTTCAATTGTATTCCATGATGCTTATCAATATTTTGAGAAAAGATTTAATGTAAATATATTAGGTGCTTTTACTGTTAATACAGATGTGATGCCTGGTGCAGAACAATTAGCAGAAATCAGAGAGATAATTGAGCACGATAAAGTTGCTTGTGTGTTCTCAGAGCCTCAATTTAACCCTGATATTATTAAAGCTGTCGCAAAAGATATGAATATTAAAACTGGAGTGGTTGATCCATTAGGAGCAACATTAGACCCAGGAAAAGACTTATATTTCAATTTAATTAGAAATATGTCTGCGTCGTTTAAAGGCTGTTAACACAGCGTTCATATTTCTATATAATGTAGAATATGAAAATAAGCACTGGAGATAAATTAGAGGAAATTACTCTTCCAGATCAGAATGGTAACTCATTTAATTTATCTCAAACCTTGGGGAAAAAAGTCTTATTAACTTTTTATAGAATTGCAGGTTGTAGTTTCTGCAATCTAAGACTTAATGAAATTAATAAGAGATTTAGTGAACTTGGAAATAACTTTACGCATGTTGGAATATTTCATTCACCAGTAGATAATTTAAAATCATATATGGATAAACACAAAAATTTACCATTCACAGTGTTAGCAGATGAAAATTTTGAATATTTTCAAAAATATGAGATTGAAAGATCAGTGAGTAAAACACTAAACGCAATGTTGTTTAAAGCGCATAAAATTATTCCTGCTATGATGAAAGGATATATTCCTACAAGAATAAAAGGTCATTTAGATATAGCTGTGACTGATGTTCTAATTAATGAAGACGGTGTAGTTCAAGATGTTTATTATGCTAAAAAGGATATAGCAGATCACTTTGAATTCAATAAAATCAAAGATTTTGCATTAAATTAATTGATATAGAGAATTTTTTTTTATTTCATATAATAAAATTTAATGAACGATTTAAATTTATTTAAAAAAAACGGCTTTCTAGTTAAAGAAAATCTAATTTCTCAATCAAAGATAAATAAAATAAATAAAATTGTTAATGAAGTAATTTCAAAAGAAAAAAAAAGAAAAAAAGGTAATGGTACTAATGGAACTCAGTCCTATGATAATTACCATTTTGTTTACAATTCAGATACTTCAAAAAATAAAGAAATTTTAAGACTAAATAATCCTCAGAACAGGCATAAAGTTTTCTACGAATTATCTAGAGATAAAAGGATTATATCCATAGCTAAAAAATTATTAGGTGGAACAGTAAGATTTCATCTAGGTAAATTAAATTTTAAGCTTCCAAATAAGAAAAAAGGAAGTGAAATTGGATGGCACCAAGATTGGGCTTTTTACCCTCACACGAACGATGATTTAATTACAGTTGGTATATATTTAGATGATTGCTATGAAAAAAATGGGCCACTTAAAATAATAAAGAATTCACACAAAAAGAAATTGTACAGCCACCACAGCAAAGAAAATTATTTTGTTGGAAAAATAGACACTAAGAAAAATAAAATAGGAACTAAGGATAGTGTTTCTATAACTGGAACCGCTGGAACAGTTGTTTTTTTTCATTGTAGATCAGTTCATGGGTCTGGTCACAATCAAATGAATAACTCAAGACCCTTAATTTTATTTGGTTATAGAGCTTGTGATGCATGGCCATTAATCAATGATGGAAATCCTCATCCTGAGGTTAATTTAGAAAATTATGACAAAAATATTATTGTAGGAAATAAATCGATAAAACCAAGATTAACTAAAGTTCCAACCATAATCCCACTGCCTAAGAAGAAACACTACGTTTCTATCTATGAACTTCAAAAAAATTAAATCATATTAAAGTTTATTGTAATAAATCCTTAACAAAACATTCATATAAATTCTGAATGTCATTTTTAAAAAAATATCTAAA
>QCHC01000014.1 GCA_003279765.1 Pelagibacteraceae bacterium AG-390-M19
TTATCAAAATGTTGCTCAACAATTTGTTGATTTAGAAAAACTATCTGGGAAATATGAGTTTAAGATTTTCATTGAACCTTTTGTAGACGAAGCAGATGCTATTGAACAGTTAGCTGATTTTGAAGCTCTTTTGATAATGAGAGAAAGAACTCCAATTACAAAAAATCTTATTGATAACTTGAGTGATTTAAAGTTTGTTATTACAAGTGGACTTAGAAATAGATCTATTGACTTAGAAGCTGCAAAAAAAAGAAAAATTATAGTTTGTGGAACAGAGATTAATATTAATCCTACACCAGAACTAACCTGGGCATTAATTCTTGGTTTAGCTAGAAACTTTAAAGAAGAGTTTGATAATATGTATCAAGGATATTGGCAAACTACTATTGGCATTGAGTTAAAAGGAAAAATATTAGGATTAATTGGATTGGGTAGAGTAGGAAGCGAAGTTGCAAAAATTGGAAAAGCTTTTGGAATGCAAGTTATGGCTTGGAGTGAAAATTTAAGTCTAGATAAATGCAAAGAGCTAGATGTATTACCATGTAGCAAAGATGATTTAATAAAAAATTCAGACGTGTTGTCTATTCATGTACAAGGTGGAGAGAGATATAAAGATTGCATAACATTAAATGAGTTGGACAATATGAAGAAGACAGCTTTTTTAATTAATACCTCAAGAGGACCAATAGTTAATGAAGATGATTTAATTATAGCATTATCAACTAATGTAATTGCTGGGGCTGGAATTGATGTTTATGAAAAAGAACCTTTGCCTGAAAATAATAAATTAAGATTTTTACCCAACGCCCTGTTAACTCCGCATATAGGATATGTAACAGCAGAAAATTATAGTATTTTTTATAATCAAATGATCGAAGGATTAGAGGCTTGTGTTAATGGTAAGCCAATTAGAGTTTTAGAGTAACCATGGAGTTACCAGTTGTAAATCATGAAGATTATTTTGCAAAAATTGGAGATGATCATAAGTTTCCAATAAATAAATTTGGTGAACTTGCAAACTATTTAATAAAAAAAAATGTTGTTAAAAAGTTTCACGAACCTTATCCATGCTCAACTGAAACATTAAAATTTGCCCATTCTGAAAAATATATAAGAGATATAAAAAATAAAACTTTAGACAAAGATGGTGTTAAAAAAATAGGTTTTCCTTTAGTTGATAGTGTTGTTCAGAGATCTTTAGTTGCAACAGGAGGAACTGTTTTGGCATCTAAACTTGCAATTAATTATGGAATTTCTTGTAATACAGCTGGAGGGAGCCACCATGCTAATTATGATGGTGGTGCTGGTTACTGTGTTTTTAATGATGTGGCAGTCGCTGCTCATTATTTGCTAAACAGAGGTTTGGCAAATAGAATTTTAATTGTAGACCTTGATGTACATCAAGGGAACGGAAATTCAGACATTTTTAAAGAAAATAGAAATGTTTTTACATTTAGCATGCATTCAAAAACTAATTATCCTGCAAAAAAATCTATTAGCGATTTAGATGTAGAACTAGAGGACAATATAGCAGATGACACTTATATCAAAACTTTAAAACACTATTTAATAGAGTTAAATCAAGAAAATTTTGATTTTGTTTTTTATATCGCGGGAGTGGATATTCATTTTAATGATCGATTAGGAAAATTAAAAATTTCTGATCAAGGTATTAGATTAAGAGATGAGCTTGTTGTTGAAAATTTTTACTCAAAAAGGATACCTTTTTGTGGAGTTTTGGGTGGAGGATACAATAAAGATTTTGAAAAATTAGTAGAATTACACTCATTGTTGCACCAAACTTGTGCTAAATATATTTAATCATGGCAAAAAAAATTAATCCTAACTTAACCTCCGAACAAAAATTAATTTTGTTTGAAGAAGGTACAGAACTTGCTGGATCAAGTGAACTTAATTATGAAAAAAGAGAAGGAAGTTTTCATTGTGCAAACTGTGATGAAAAATTATTTGATTCAAATACTAAATATGAAAGTGGATCTGGATGGCCATCTTTTTATGAGTCTTTGCCAGATGTATTTGAAACAAAAACAGATTATCATTTAGGCTATGGAAGAACAGAATATCATTGTAAAAAATGTGGTGGTCATCATGGTCATATGTTTGATGATGGTCCAGAACCAACAGGAAAAAGATTTTGCAATAATGGAGTATGTTTAGTTTTTAAACCTAAGAGCTAAATTTAATCAATTAACTAATCTTGTAAAAAAGCAACTAGCCCTTATAAACTGCGATTAAATTGAATTCTAAAAATTGTTGTTAACCCTATTTATTTAAAATATATTAATTTAATGAAAAGGTTGTTAGTTATTATATTGTCAGCATTTATATTTACAACAACAAGCGCTGATACTACAAAAATAAAAGATAAATTTTTTAGTTCAATCGAAAGTTTATTAGATAGTAATTTTGAAGATACAGATTTTTCAATTAAATCAAAAGAGGGCAATAAGCCAGAAATTGGGATTTTAACTTTTAAGCCTCTAAATGATAGCGATGATGGATTAACTTTTTTTCAAGGTTCTTTGTTTACACATGATGGAGATAGAGAAACAATAAATTTAGGTCTTGGAAAAAGAATTTTCAGTGAAGATAAAAGTTTTATGTATGGTTTAAATGTATTTTATGATCATGAGTTAGATTATAATCATCAAAGAGGTAGTATAGGTGGTGAGATCAAGTCATCAATTCTTGAATTAAATACTAATCATTATTTTGGAATATCAGAACAAAGAACTGGAAAAAATAGCATTAAAGAGGACGTTGCTGATGGATATGATCTAGAATTAGGAGCTCACGTTCCATATATGCCAAGTACTAAAATTTATACTAAAATTTTTGAATATGAAATTCCTGGTGGCTCTGATTTTGAAGGCATGGAATACTCATCGAATATTGGGATACCAAATTCTGGGTTAAACGTTGAGGTAGGTTTTAAAGACTATGGAAATTCAAGTTATGATGATCAGTGGTTTATAAATTTTACATTTAATACTAATAAAATTAATAAAAATATGACTTTAATTAGCGATGAAGCCTTTGAGAAAATTTCAATGGAAGATAAAAAGTATGACAAAGTACGAAGAGAAAACTTAATTGTAAAATCAAAAAGTTTCTCTGTAAAAGCTGGAGGTTTTTAATATGAAAATTTTAAAAAGTTTAGGTTTTATATTATTTTTCTGTGTAATATCTGAAATTTCAAATATTAACAATGCTGAAGCTGCGGCTTGCACAGTGACCGATGGTGTCTATTCTGAAGCAGAAATTAAAAGCGGATGTGAAGCAACACCTGATTTATATGAGATTGTAATTTATAAAATGTATCTTTGCACAAGTGCTCCTACTGTCCCCACAACTTCAGCAACCGTTGTATTAACAAATTGTAGCCAAGTGTTTAATAATTCATCAGGAGCTACTGCCTCAGTATCTGGGACAGATACAAATATAGATTTATCAGGTACTTATACAAAACCACCTGTAGGGACTTATACTCATGGATACGCTATGATGGATAATACTTTTGGTATTACGGCTTCAATTAAAATTGACGGTTCAATGGATGGTGTATCAAGTGGGTCAGGAGTATTCTGTGGAACAGTTGCAGGTTCTGGTAATCATACCAAAGCATCCGGTTCCCACACTAACAATTCAGTTTGTTCTTCAACTGCTGTAACTGGAGGCAAATTTACCGAAACTTTAACACACTTCGGGGGCTCAGGTGATGATTGGACAAGAACAGCAACAGCTAACAACATCAATGGTACTACAGCAGCTGTACAAGGAATTTTAGTTGATAGCAATGGTCACTTAGCTTCTGAAGAAGGTGAAGTAGATAAGTTAGAAGGCTTAGTGACGTTTGCAGATTCAATAACAGTGACTGCAGATACAACTTCTTTAACTATGAGTTTTAATTTAGGTGAGGGAATGTCATTAAATTCTGGGGGCGATGACAAAATTCACATTGGAAGTGGTCCTTTTCAAGCAATAATGTCAGCAAATTAATAATATTTATTTTAAAAGATCTTGAAGTCTATTTTCTTTTTCTAAAGCTCTTACTTCGTCATAGCCACCTATATGCCGGTCATCAAAAAAAATTTGTGGAATTGTTCTTTTTCCATTTGCTTTCTTAATCATTTCATCCATTGCACCTTCAACTTTTGAAATATCAATTTCATTATATGGTACGTTGTTTCTTGCTAAAAGTCTTTTTGCAGCCTCACAATAATTACATAGTGGTCCAGTATACATGGTAATTTTTTTCATAAGCTATAGATAGTCACCTTTTTTAATTTTACTAGCTATTTCTTTTCTAGAATATTCAAATTTTTTTCTATGTTTGATGCTTTTTTGATTTACTCTTTTTCTCCATAATCTGAAAGAGGAAGGTTTTAAAGATCTCCGCATAATTTTGATTACATCAGATTCTCGCTTTCCTGTTTTTTTCTTTATTTCTTCAAAAGTTATCCGATCGGCCCATGCTGCCCAAATTATCCAGTTGGGGTCATTAATGCTAGGCTCAGGATTTTTAACTTTAGTTACAGGGGTGTAGCCTTTTTTTTTCATAAATCCTTTATATTTGAAAAAAATATTTAATGCATTTTTTTTAACCTCTGATATTATCATCTAGATAGTCCTTCTTAGCCATCTTTAGCTCCCGGTTTTTTAGGACTATCTTCTCTTTACAAATATGCTTCCTCTAGAATTTATACTTTACTTACAAATCATCATTTTTTTGTTCATTACACCAGGTACTCCAAGAATAGTTATAATTTCTTATTCAATGAATTATGGTGTTGGAAAATGTGTTTGGTCAGCGCTTGGTGATGTTACTGCAAATTTAATTCAAGCGACTTTGGTAATTTTTGTAATAGGCTCTTTTTTTGCAGAAAATTCATTAATTCTCAATATTTTTAAATGGATTGGAATTATTTACATTTTATATCTTGCTTATGATATTTATAAGTCCCGTCCAAAAAATTTAAAAGACAAGGAAGAAATTACAAAAAGTAATTTATCTTTTTTTAGAGATGGGTTTTTAGTTGCAGGAACCAGCCCCAAAGCATGGATGTTTTTTCCTTTTATATTTCCTCAATTTATTGATTTTAGTTCTAATCTTTTAGGTCAATTTACAATTTTAATTACAACTTACATTGTATTAGATTTTTTATCTTTGATTGGTTATGCAATACTTGCACAAAAAATGATTAAATGGATTACTGCAAATCCTAAAACGATTAATACAATTTCAGCGAGTGTTTTAGTAATTATTGCAGGAATTATTGTTATTACACAACAATATTAAACCTCAACTAAGTCTTTATTGCCACTTGCATTGCATGCAATTTATTTATTTAATTAAATATAAATTAATTAATTAAAGAGGAAATAAAATGAAGTTAAATAAAATAATTTTAAGTTTTGTTTCTGCATTAGTAATTTTATTTTCAACTTCTGTTGCATCTTTTGCAAAAGTAGTTGGTGACAAAATTATTTTAGGTGCTGCGATTTCCCTAACTGGTAAGTACTCATCTAATGGTGTTCATACTCAAAATGGTTATAACATGGCCGTTGACAGAATTAACAGCATGGGTGGTGTAAAAGTTGGTGGAAAAACTTATAAGTTTGACATTATTTATTACGATGATGAGTCAAATCCTAAGAGAGCTGCACAGCTTGCAGAAAGATTAATTTCACAAGATGGTGTTGAGTTTATGCTTGGCCCATACAGTTCAGGTTTGACAAAAGCAATTGCACCTGTGACTGAAAAATATGGTGTTCCAATGGTTGAAGCAAATGGCGCATCTAGATCTTTGTTTACTAAAGGTTACAAATATCTATTTGCGGTACTAGCTCCAGCAAACTTATATCTTGATGTAGCAATTGAAACAGCAGTTGAGTTAAATGGTGGAAAACCAGTTAGAATTGCTCAAGCTTTTGAACAAGATGCTTTTTCACAGGACGTTAGATTAGGTATCTTAGATGCTGCAGAAAGAACTGGTTCTAAGATCATCATTGATGACAAATTGCCTAAAGAGTTAAATGATATGGCTGCAACTTTGGTTAAAGTGAAACAAATGAAACCAGATGTTCTTGTTGTATCAGGTCACACTAAAGGCGCATTAACTGCAATCAGACAAATTGCTGAGATGAAAGTTGATGTTCCGATGTTAGCTATGACGCACTGTGATGCTGCGAAATTATCAAAACAACATGGTAAAAACTCTCAGTACGCTCTTTGTGCTTCTCAATGGCATAAATCTCTAACTTACAAAGATGATTTCTTTAAAGATGGAATGACTTATGCTGCAGACTTTGAGAAAGAGTTTGGATATGATCCACCATACCAATCTGCAGAATCTTCAGCTGCATTATTGGTATTCAAAGATGCATTTGAAAGAGCTAATTCTTTCGATCAAAAGAAAGTAAGAGATGCTCTTGCGGCTACTAACATGCAAACATTCTATGGAAATATTAAATTTGCACCTGGCGGTCAAAACGTTGATAAGCCAATGGTACTTTTCCAAGTAATGTGTGATGCTGCTGGCAAGTGTGAAAACAAAGTTGTTGCTCCATTAAAGTGGGCATCAGCTAAGTTAATTCACCCAGTGCCTAAGTGGTCTGAAAGATAAAAATTAAAAATTAAGCCCCCTAGTAATAGGGGGCTTTTTTTTATATAAACCAAAAAAAGTTTTATGGATTTTCTTGTATTTCAATACCCAATGATAACTGTTCAAGCTTGCTTGGATGGTATTCTCTTAGGAGTATTATTTGCATTGATTGCTTATGGTATGGCACTTCAATGGGGTGTTATGAATATTATTAATATTGCTCAAGGAGATTTGGTTATTTTAGGAGGATACATTGCATACTTTATGTATCTGTATGGTATTCATCCAGCATGGGGAGTTATTGTTGCTCCAATCATAATGTATTTTGTAGGAATAGCGATTTACAAACTGGTTATTAATAAAGTAGTAGATAGAGATTTATTTATCTCAATTTTAGCAACTTTTGGAATAAGTATTTTGTTCATGCAGTTAATGAATTTTGCATTTGGTGCTGATGTTGTTTTGGCAAATTCAGGCTATGGAACAACAATGTTGTTTGATAACAATGTTGTTCTTCCAAATTCAAAAATATTTTCAGCATTTATAAGCATTTTATTCGCAGTTTGCTTAGTGATTTATATGAAAAAATCTAAGCTTGGACGAGCAATTAGAGCTACTGCTCAAAATGCACGTGCTGCAAAAATTTTAGGCGTAGACACCGAAAAAGTATACGCAGCAACTTTTGGAATTAATGCTGCTTTATGTGGTGTAGCTGGGGCCTTGATTTCTATAACATTCACTATCCATCCTTACATGGGTTTACCTTATACGATTAGATCTTTTATGATTGTAATTGTCGCTGGTTTAGGAAATTTACCAGGAGTTGCTATGTCAGGAATGGGATTAGGAGTTTTTGAAGAATTTGCAGATTATATTTTAGGTACAGAATTTAGAATTGGATCAGTATTTTTATTATTAGTTTTAATCTTAGTTTATAGAAGATTTAAACTTTCAAGAAAAAGAGAGTACTTAAAATGAGGAAAGTTAAAATTAATGATAATCAAGGTCAATCAGTTGAAGTTGACATTGATGAATTTAAGAAACACTTAGATGAATATCATTCATCAGGTTCAAGTGTACATGATGAGGATGGTCATTATTTTACAGTAGATCAAAATTTCAGAGAAAAAATCAATAGTCTATATGAACAAAAATAATTTAATACTCTATATAGGAATTTTAATATTTGGTTTAGCAGCTCCCTATATATTCCCTGCATTTAAAGTGCAATTATCGATACTTTGTATTTTAATTGTGCTTGCAATCACCTGGAATATTCAAGGAGGTGAAATGGGCTATAATACATTTGGAAATATTTTGTTTTATGGATTGGGAATGTATTTATGTGCCTCAGTCCAGGTTGGAATGTTTTTTCCATTAGCTGAATGGACTGAAAGTGGTGGTGAAAAAACTTTTGTTCATACACCAGCTCAATTTTTTCAAGGAATGGCAGCTGGACTAGTAGTTGCTGCAATTGTACCAACAATAGTTGCTGGTTTGATTGGATATGCAATTTTAGGTTTAAGGGGTCATTACTTTGCTATCTGTACTCTTGGATTAGGTGTAGCAGCTGGAGAAATTTCAGGAGGAATTGAAATCATTGGTGCAGGACAAGGTTTTACTACTCCACCTTTTCCTAATGTAGGAAGTTTAGAGGCGAGAGGAGAATTCTTTTATTTTTTAAGCTTCTTAGTTTTGGTACTAACATTCATTGCAGTCAAAGCAATTTATACTACTAGATTTAAATTAATCTTAAATGCAATTAGAGATAATGAAGATAAAGCAGAAGCCATGGGAATAGAGACCATGAAATATAAAATAATTGGTTGGATGATATCTGCCTTCTTCTGTGGTTTAGCCGGAGGAATTATGGGTGGCTTAGTCGGATACATAGACTCCACTGATGTAGCATTTGATGGAAGAGAAATGGGTGTGTTTATGGTTTTAATGGCAATATTAGGTGGCAAAGGAACTTTATGGGGACCAGTTATTGGCGCAACAGTATTTCATATATTTAAAGAGGGTTTTTGGACTTTCTTTTTAGGGTGGCAGTATGTAGCTCTTGGAGTTTTAATTGTAGTAATTGTAATTTATTTCCCAGAGGGAATTATGGGATGGTTAAGAGAAAAATATCCTGAGAGATTTGGTGAAGTTGTAGATGAAGCAGACCGAAAGGCGCAGGTAGAGATAAAATGAGTATTCTTGAAGTAAATAATGTCAGCAAATCTTTTGGAGGAGTAAAAGCTAATGTTGATATTTCTATGTCAGTTGAGAAAGGAAAAATTGTTGGTCTTATTGGTCCAAATGGCTCTGGAAAAACAACATTATTCAATTCAATTGTTGGAACTTATCCAATTGACCAAGGCTCAATTAAGTTTAATGGAAAAGAAGTTTCTGAATTGCCAGTTCCGGTTATTGCAAAATTAGGTTTATTAAGAACATTTCAACAAACAAGAATTTATGGAAAATTAAATTGTATAGACAACATGCTTATCAGTCACAAAGGAAGTGATGAAAGTATGTTTAAATTATTTTCAAAAATACCCCAGGAATTAACAGAAAAAGCAGAAAATTTATTGAATTTTGTTGGATTATATCAAAAGAGAAAACTTAGAGCAGGAGATTTATCTTTTGGTCAGCAAAAATTATTAGAACTGGCAATGGCATTGATGAATGAACCAGAGATGCTACTGTTAGATGAGCCTACAGCTGGAATTAATCCAACCTTAATTAATGGAATTATAGATAGATTAATTAAAGTAAACCAAGATTTTGGAATTACTCTATTAGTCATAGAACACAACATGAGAGTAATAATGCAATTAGCAGAAAATATTTTTTGTCTAGCTCATGGCAAGATGTTGGCAAACGGATCGCCAGATGAAATTAAAAACGATAAGCGAGTTGTCGACGCATATTTAGGAGCGCAATAATGTCAAATCAATATGAAGTTTTAGGTAAAGCGCCAACACCAGAGGATTTAAAAAAGCTATCTCCAGATGAAATACATTTAACAATTAAAAATTTAAATGCTGGATATGGAAAAATGGAAATTCTGCATAATTTTGACTTGTTTGTAAATAAGGCTCAATCATTATGTTTGATTGGACCGAATGGAGCAGGTAAATCTACAATACTCCATTCGATATATGGGTTTACAAATATTTTTTCAGGTCAAATAGAAATAGATGGTAAAGAAATTACAAATCTAACACCAGCTGAAAAATTAAAGTCAGTTGGAATTGCATATATTTTACAAGACAACTCTGTCTTTCCAGATATGACAGTAGAGGAAAACTTACTGATGGGTGGTTACATAAAAGATAAAACAGAGGAGTCTTTTGAAGAAGCAGAGAGAATATTAGAAAAATATGAAAGGCTAAGAAATAGAAGAAGCCAACCCGCAAAAGTATTATCTGGTGGAGAAAGAAGATTATTGGAAATATCAAGAGCTTTAGTGATGAAACCATCAGTATTACTTGTTGATGAACCTTCAATTGGTTTGGAACCAAGATATATTGATATGGTTTTTGAAATTTTAGGAGATCTTCAACAAAATGAAAAAAAAACAATCATTCTAGTTGAGCAAAATGCCAAAAAAGGATTGGAGTTTGCAGATATAGGATACGTTTTAGTATCTGGGCAAACTGCAATAGCGGGTAAAGGAGACGATTTACTTCAAAACCCTGATGTTGGTAGACTGTTCCTAGGTGGATAATGATCAATAAAAATTTTTTCCTCAAAGGATATAGATCTATATTTACGCACGACAGTCCTGCAATTGCCCTCACTTGTTGTTTTATAGCTATTGGAGCTCTATTTAAAAATTTAGGTTTTAATATTCAGGAAAGTATTTTTTCAACTGTTTTAACTTATGCTTTACCAGGCTCATTAGTAATGGCTGAGTCCATGTTAATTGGAGCATCTTTGCTAAATATTTTTTTGGCGGTTTGGTTTGTTAACGCAAGACTTTACCCTATGGCTGTATCCTTATTCCCGTTAATGATGCACAAAAGTCAACCTAAGTGGAAGTATTACTTTTCTTGTCATTTCATTGCTGTTTCTGCTTGGCTAATCATGAAAAGTAATTACAAAAAAATTCCAAAAGAGTACAGAATTGATTATTGGATTGGTATTGGAAGTGCAACTGTAAGTGTATCGGTTATCGGAACATTTATAGGTTTCTCTTTTTCAGAGTATTTGAATAAAGATATGATGATAGGATTAGCAATTCTTAATCCAGTTTATTTTTTATGCATGATGGTTGGGGCATCTAAGACTATACCGGTAACTCTATCAGTTTTGCTTGGAACTATATTGGGACCAATTATTTATTTATTTTCACCAGAGTGGTCAATTTTGTTAGCAGGCGTAATTGGTGGAACCATAGCTTATCTAGTAGGAGAACATAGTGTCAGCTAACATCGTTTACGCAATCCTTGTTACGTCCCTAGCAACATTTTTGTCTAGATTTTTGGGAGCTCTTACTTCTGAAGGTATAAAAGAAACCTCTAAACTTTTTAAGTGGTTTAATTGTTTAGCTTATGCAACATTAGCAGCACTAATAGCTAGAACTATAATTTTTCCTGCTGGTGTTTTGGTAGATGCTAGTTATTCAAGTAGATTTATTGTTGTACTGTTATCTTTAGTTGTTTTTTTTATTTCAAAGAAAAACTTTGTTTATCCTACAATTTTCTCGGCTATTTGTATGGCAATACTTAATAATTATATCTGATTAGATTGATTTATAAAATGAGGTAAAATAAAATTTAGAATGCAAAAAATTACTGGTATAGATATTCAAGAGCACGACCAATCTAATAGAATTGTAAAGATTAGTTTAGAAAACGACATTATAGATAAATTAATTTTTCCTTTTAACAAATTTGATTTAACAGCATTAGAGCTAAAACCATTTACAAGATTTACTTTAGCAAAAAGTTTAGACGATTTAACAAATAATAAATTAAGTGAATTAATGAATTCAATCATTAAAGATAGATCAACTGGTTGTTTTATAATAGGACCAAAAAATATAACTGCAAAAATAAATGATACTTTTTTAGTTAAGTTATCAACTGCAATAGCTCATCTTATTGGCGTACCAAATCATGATGCAATGGCAGGAAAATATTATGCTCGTTTTCATGTAAAACACGAGGATACAAGCGACTCATATTTAAGAAAGGCTTATAGAAATATGGATCTTCATACAGATGGAACTTATGTGAAGGATATTACTGATTGGTTAATAATGACAAAAATTGATGAACAAAATGTAGAAGGTGGTGAAACTGCAATGTTACACCTTGATGATTGGGAACATTGTGAGGACTTGTTTAACGATCCAGTAGGAAAACAGAATTTTGTTTGGGGATCACCAAAAAGTAAAAATATTGATTATAAAGTTGAACACCCTGTTTTTTCTGCTGACAATGAAGGTAGACCAACAATTTCTTACATAGATCAATTTCCTGAACCTCAAAATATGGAACAAGGAAATTTTTTACAAAGATTATCTGATGGACTAGAGGAGAGTAAAAATAAAATAATAACAAAATTGCCTGTTGGATACTCTGTCATTGCAAACAATTATTTCTGGCTACATGGTAGAAAGCCGTTCAAAGAAAATAAGGAATTAAGCAGAGAATTGCTCAGAATTAGAGGTTCTTTTTTTGTTAATTAATTCAATATAATCAATATAAAGTAACCGAAATTATGATTTTAGGTTTTATCGGTACAGGAAAAATTGCAGCTTCAGTAATTACTGGAATATGTAAATCAAATACTTCATATAAAAAAATAATTATTTCACCAAGAAATAAAAAAATAGCACAAAGTTTAAAAAGAAAGTTTAAAAAAATAGTTATTGCTGAAGATAATCAACAAATTGTAGATCAGTCTAATTGGGTATTTTTATCTGTGACGCCAACTGTTGGCGAAAAAATTATAAAAGATTTAAAATTTAAATCTAAACAAACCGTTGTTAGCTTTATCTCGACTATAACTTTGTCACAATTAAAAAAAGCAATTAAAGTAAAAGCAAAAATTGTAAGGGCAATACCTTTACCTCCAATTTCATTAAAAAAAGGTCCTGTACCTATTTGTCCTCCTAATCCCAAAGTAAAAGCATTTTTCAATAATTTAGGAACAACAGTAGAAATTAAAAATGAAAAATCTTCTATTAATTTTTGGTCAACTTCAGGAATGATGGCACCTTTTTATGAAGTATTGAGAGTGATGACTGATTGGTTGGTAAAAAGAGGAGTTAAAAGAAATAATGCTCAAAAATATATCACATCTCTGTTTTTAGCTTTGTCCCAAGATGCTGTAGAAAATTCAAAAGAAAATTTAAAAAATTTAGTTAAAGAATCTCAAACACCTAAAGGATTAAATGAACAAGGTGTAAAAGAATTGACTAAAGCTGGATTTTATAAATCTCTAGAAAAAACGTTAAATAGTATTCATCGAAGATTAAATAAATAAATCTAATGTCTGAAAATATTTTAGAGATAAATAATTTAAGTAAATATTTTGGTGGATTAGCTGCTGTTTCTGATTGTTCTATAAAAGTTAAAAGAGGAACTATTACTGGTATAATTGGTCCAAATGGATCTGGTAAAACAACTTTATTTAATTTAATCGCTGGAAATTTAAAATCATCAGGCGGAAGTGTAACTTTTGATGAGGAAAATATTACTGATGTTCCATCTTATGAATTATTTTCTAAAGGTTTGTTAAGAACATTTCAAATTGCACATGAGTTTTCAAATTTATCTGTTTTAGAAAATTTAATGATGGTGCCTGGAAATCAATCTGGGGAAAAAATAATGACTGCATTATTTAAACCAGGTTTAGTTGCACAAGAAGAAGCTGTCGTTAAAGAAAAAGCAAAAGAAGTAGTTGAATTTTTAAACCTAGGGCATTTATCGAACGAACTTGCTGGAAATCTTTCAGGTGGACAAAAAAAATTATTAGAACTTGGAAGAACTATGATGGTTGATGCAAAATTAGTATTATTAGATGAAGTGGGGGCTGGTGTTAACAGAACTTTATTAAAAGATCTTGGAACTGCAATAGAAAAGCTAAATAAAGAAAAAGGTTATACTTTTTGTATGATTGAACATGACATGGATTTTATTGGAAGATTGTGTGATCCAGTCATTGTAATGGCTGAGGGATCAGTATTATTTGAAGGAAGTGTTGAAGAAGCAAAAAAAGATGAGAAAGTTATTGAGAGTTATCTTGGTAGAGGATCAAAATTGAAGGATACAAACTAATGGCATATTTTGAAGGAATAGAAATGACAGGTGGTTATGGTAATGGTCCTGATATTATTAGCTCTTGTTCTGTTAGTGTAAATAAGGGTGAAATAGTTTCTATTCTGGGTCCCAATGGTGCTGGCAAATCAACTGCTATGAAAGCAATGTTAGGTTTGCTTAATTTAAAATCAGGATCAGTAAAAATTGATGGTAAGGATATTTCAAAATTATCTCCTCAAGACAGAGTTAAAGAAGGCATCTCTTTTGTCCCACAGACTAAAAATGTTTTTGCAGGGATGACTGTTGAAGAAAATTTAGAAATGGGTGCTTTTCTAGTTAACGAAGAAATTAAAAATATTATTGAGGAAATTTATGAACTGTTTCCAATTTTAAGAGAAAAAAGAAATCAAATGGTTGGTGAACTTTCGGGTGGTCAGAGACAACAAGTTGCTCTTGGTCGAGCTTTAATGATTAAACCTACAGTTTTAATGTTAGACGAGCCAACTGCTGGCGTATCACCAATTGTGATGGACGAATTATTTGATCATATTGTAAAAGTAAAAAGAACAAATGTTGCTATCTTGATGGTAGAGCAAAATGCAAAACAAGCTCTGAGCATTTCAGATAGGGGCTACGTGCTAGTTACTGGGGAAAATCGTTATTCAGGAACTGGAAAAGAATTATTAGACGATCCAAGAGTAAGAAGTTCTTTTTTAGGAGGGTAATATGGATTTTATAAATGCAATAATTCTTTTATTAAATTATATTTTTATTCCAGGACTTACTTATGGTTCTCAATTAGATCTAGGTGCAATTTTTGTTACTTTAATTTATGGTATTTTAAGATTTGCAAACTTTGCAACTGGAGACATGATGTCATTTGGTACTATGATGACAATTTTATTTACCTGGTACTTTCAATCTCTAGGAATTTCTTTAGGAGTATTGCCTACAGCATTGCTTGCAATTCCATTTGGTATTTTTTTCATGATCCTGTACATGCTTACAATAGATAAATTTGTTTTTAAGTATTATAGAACTCAAAAGAGTCCACCAGTTCAGTTTGCCATGGTCAGTATTGGTGTGATGTTTGTAACTCAAGCAGTGGTAAGAATTATTATTGGACCTGGTGACAGAAGATTTTTTGATGGAGAAAAATTCATTATCAAGGCTAGAGAATTTAAAGAAATGACAGGCTTAAATGAAGGGCTTGCTCTTAAATCTACTCAGGTAATAACTATTTTTGTTACAATAATTTTAGTCTCTTTACTATTCTGGTTTTTAAATAAAACTAAAACAGGAAAAAGCATGAAAGCCTATTCGGACAACGAAGATCTTGCTTTGTTATCAGGTATTGATCCAAAAAAAATAGTTTTAGTTACGTGGGTTATTGCTGGTATTTTAGCAACTATTGGTGGAGCCTTGTATGGTTTAGATAAAAGTTTTAAACCATTTACTTACTTTAATAATATGCTTCCAATTTTTGCTGCAGCAATTGTGGGTGGAATTGGTAATCCTTTTGGTGCATTTTTAGGTGGCTATGTCATCGCTTTTTCAGAAATTTTATTAACATACGCGTATAAGAAATTTTTTATGTATATATTACCTGAAAGTATGGAGCCAGAAGGTTTAGTTCAATTACTTTCGACAGATTATAAATTTGCAGTTTCATTTTCAATTTTGGTGATTGTCTTGCTTTATAGACCTTCAGGAATATTTAAAGGAAAAGTATTGTGAGAAAGAATTTAAATGTAATTGCAGCATATAGCATCATGATGGTGCTCATTCTGATGGTTGGTATATTTCAGTCATGGAACATAGCCTTATCAATATTTAATCTTTGTTTGATTTCTGCAGTTATGACCATGGGTGCGAATATTCAATGGGGATATGCTGGTTTAATTAATTTTGGAATTATGGGTTATACAGCTTTAGGTGGTTTAGCTGCAGTATTGATATCTGTCGATCCTGTTCAAGAAGCTTGGAGGGCAGGAGGTTTCGATATTTTAATGTCGTTATGGCTGATAGTAGTAATGGTATTAGTTATAAGGTTTATTTTAAAAAGATTTGAAAAATCAAAAATAAGAACATACAGCATAGCTGCAATAATAATTTCAGGTATTTTGCTTATTAGATTTTCTGCAGAGCCCGGCATAGAAGCTATTGAAGCAGTTGATCCTGCTAAAACCGGTTTCCTAGGAGGATTTGGGTTACCAATTGTATTTTCTTGGATAGTAGGCGCTCTTTTTGCTGGTGGTTTAGCTTTTATAGTTGGAAAAGTTGCGCTCGGTCTTAGAGCAGACTATTTAGCTATTGCTACTCTTCTTATTTCTGAAATTGTTATTGCAATTATTAAACACGAAGATTGGCTCACAAGAGGTGTCAAAAACGTTATTGGACTAAAAAGACCCGCACCTTATGAAGTAGATCTTCAAACGACAGATTGGTTTATTAAATTAGTTGAAAAGTTTAATTCAGGAAAATTAAGTGTAATTGAGAATTTAGCTGATCGTGAAGCTGCTTTAAACCAACTTGTTATTGAAGGTTCATCAGTATTTGTAAAACTGTGTTATTCAGGATTATTCTTAGTAGTAGTAATTATTCTTTTAATTTTAACTCAAAAAGCTCTTTATTCACCTTGGGGAAGAATGATGAGAGCAATAAGAGATAATGAGGAAGCTGCAAATGCAATGGGTAAAAATGTTGTTAAACAACATTTACTAATTTTTATTTTAGGCTCAGCAATTGTTGGAATTGCTGGTGCAATGTTGGTTACTCAAGATGGTTTATTTACTCCAGGAAGTTATAGACCTATGAGATATACTTTTTTGATTTGGGTAATGGTAATTGTTGGAGGAAGTGGAAATAATTTTGGAGCAATTTTAGGAGGATTTGTTGTTTGGTTTTTATGGATTGAAGCTGCACCAATATCATTATTCTTAATAAACTTTTTCACTGCTGGAATTCCTGAAACAAATGCACTTAAAGCTCATTTAATTGAAAGTGTTCCTTATTTCAGATTTTTACTGATGGGATTAGGATTGTTGTTTATAATGAGATATCGACCTAAAGGTATACTTCCTGAAAAAATAGAAATAAAGTAAACGAAATGAAATATCTTATATTGGGTGCTGCTGCTGCTTGGGCTTTGTATATGGCTGATAAGTATTTATTCTTTTAATGAATAAAAATTTATCGTTACTTATTTTAAGTCAGATTTTTGCTTTTACAGCTGCTCCTGTAACCGTTTTTTTAAGCGGAATAATTGGTTCTGAATTTAGTCCAACAAAATCTTTAGCAACTCTTCCAATGGCTTTGTCAGTTGTTGGAATTGCGTTATTCGCTTTGTTTGCTGCAAAGCTGATGAGTATAATTGGTCGAAAATTTGGATTTATTTATGCATCAATCGGTACATGCTTTACATCTCTTTTAACCGCATACTCTATAATTATAGAAAGCTTTATCTTATATAATTTAGGATGTTTTTTAATTGGTGGAGGAATAGCTTTCAGTCACCAATATCGTTTTGCAGCAGTCGAAATTGTGGATAAGGATTATGCACCAAAAGCTATTTCTATAATATTGTTAGCAGGAATAGGTTCCGCATTTATTGGTCCAAACATTGCAAATATCTCTAAAGAATTTATCTCAGATCATATGTATGCCGGCTCTTATCTTGCTCTTGCTTTATTATCTATTTCATCAACTATATTTTTATTTTTTTATAAGGAACCAAAAAAACTAGCAAACAATCAATACAAAACTGGAAGAAGTTTTTTTGAATTAATTTCGCAACCTAGATTTCTACAGGCACTTATGGCTTCAGCTTTTGCATATGCCGTAATGACATTTTTAATGACAGCAACCCCTATAAGTATGCATTTGATGGAGAAAATAAGTTTGTCCAAAACTGGTTTTGTTATTCAGCTTCATATAGCAGCAATGTTTTTACCTTCGCTAATTACTGGAAATTTAGTTAAAAGGTTTGGTCATAGTAAAATTATGTATATGGGAGTTTTATTGTTTTTAGTCACAATTATTACCAGTTTATTTGAACAAAATTTTATTAACTATATGGTTGCACTTATTTTTCTGGGGCTAGGGTGGAATTTTTTATTCATTTCAGGAACAAGCTTACTTGTTTTGTGTTACAGAGAAGAAGAAAAATTTAGAGCACAAGGGTATAACGATTTAGTAGTTTATTCTATACAAGCGGTAGCAAGCTTATTTGCTGGAGTATTTCTAAGCTTAACTAGCTGGAAAACTATGAATTTAATATGTTTGATTTTTTTAATTATAATAGCTCTTTCTACAATAAGAGCTGATTTAAAAAAAAACCCCAGTAATTAAATTACTGGGGTTTTTTGAATTAAGATAAAATTATCTTTGTTTTTTAGTTTTGAATTTTCCGCCTTTAATTTCTTGTTCTAAGAAAGAACCTTCAGCTTCACCAACACTAGTAAAAGTTACTCCAGTAGCACCTTCGTAATTAATCTTTTTACCTTTTGCTAATAAATCCAAACCTTTCTTAAGCTCACCTGGATAAATTTTAGTTCCAGGTGCGTTAGCAACATCCATTACGTTTTTTGCAATAGATGCTCTGTCAGCAGAGTTACCTGCTTGCATTGCAAGAACGATTAAAGCAGCTGCATCGTAAGATTCACCTGTGTAAGGACCAGAAGCTTCTACACCTCCAGCTTTTGCAACATCAGCAAATATACCTGCACCTTTACCGGTAGAACCTGGCAATGATCCAAATGATTTGCTTAAATCTTTTCCGAATGCATCAACTAAAGATTGACCAATCATACCATCTGATAAAATAAATCTATCAAAGGCACCAGAGTCCAAAGAAGCTTGAATAATTCCTTTTCCTCCTTGGTCAAGATAACCAATAACTGCTACAGCATCACCACCAGCAGAAGCAAGAGTTGCTACTTCTGATGAGTAATCTGCTTTACCATCTTCGTGAGCAGTTACAGTTGTAACTTTAATACCATGAGCTTCAACTGCTGCTTTGTAAACATCAGCTAAACCTTTTCCATAGTCATTGTTTGTATAAGTTATTGCAACACTTTTTACTTTTCTGTCTTTAGTAATATCAGCTAAGATTTGACCACCTCTAGCATCTGATGGAGCAGTTCTAAAGAAATATCCATTATCATCTAGAGTTGTTAATCCTGGAGAAGTTGCTGAAGGTGAAATCATTACTACACCATTTGGTACAGCAACATTTGTTGCAATAGCACCTGTTACACCTGAACAGTCAGCTCCCATAATCGCAGCTACACCACCTGATATTAATCCTTCAGCTGCAGCTGTTGCTGCTGCTGAGTCAACACATGTTGAGTCTGCTCTCATTACTTCAATTTTTTCTCCACCTAATAGCGAACCTGAATCAGATGCCTCTTTAAATGCAAGCTCTGCAGATGCAGCCATAGCCGGTGTAAGAGATTCAATAGGACCAGTGAATCCTAAAATAATCCCCATTTTAATATCTGCCATTACTTTTGTTCCAAAAATAGAAACAAACATAAATGCAGCGATAAATAGTTTTCTCATTATCTTCCTCTTTATTGTTAACAATTTATAAAAAACCAATTTAAGTATGAATACAATCAATATTCAATGACAAAATTATCCTATTTTTGACAGTTAATTGAAGCTGACAATTATCTTATTGAGAATGGATCTAGAGACGGCTCGTCAGATGTATAGAACCAAGTTGTTTTTACTCTAGTGTAATCCTTAATTGACTCAATTCCAGCTTCTTTTCCGTATCCACTATCTTTAATTCCACCAAAAGGAGCTGATGGTGAAATTAATCTATAAGTATTCACAAAAGTAATTCCAGCTCTTATTGCCTTAGATACTCTCATGCCCCTAGATAAATTACTTGTATAAACCCCTGAAGACAATCCATACTGATTATCATTCATTTTTGAAATAACTTCTTCTTCAGTATCAAATTTCATAACAGAGAGCACAGGACCAAATAATTCATTTTCAGCAACAGGTAAATTATGATTATCACATTCAATAATTGTTGGTGGAAAATAATAACCTTTATTTGAAAAAGAATGTCTTTCACCACCGCATTTAATTTTTCCTCCTTGATCAACAGTTTCTTTAATGTTTTTTTCTATAGTCTCTAGTTGTTTAAAATTACTTAAAGGACCCATTTCTGTTTCAGGATCCATTGGTGCTCCTATTTTAATTTTTGATGCACGTTTAGAAAGTTTATCTAAAAATTCATTATAGATTCCTTTTTGAATATAAAGTCGTGAGCCAGCTATACAACTTTGTCCACTTGCTCCAAAAATTCCTGCTGTAATTCCATTAATTGCATTCTCTTGTTCAGCATCATCAAAAACAGCTACAGGACTTTTTCCTCCAAGTTCCAAACTAACTTCAGAGAGGTTTTCTGCTGAATTTTTAATTATATGTCTTGCAGTTTCTGGTCCACCAGTAAATGCTATCTTTTCAACCATATCATGTGTTGTTAAAGTTTTTCCACATGGATCCCCAAAACCAGTAATTACATTTACAACTCCTTTTGGTATTCCAGTTTTTTCAATTAATTTTGCAAATTCAAATAATACTGCAGGCGCTAATTCTGATGATTTAATTACAACTGTATTTCCCATTGCAAGTGCTGGCGCTAACTTAGTTGCAGTCAAAAACATTTGCGAATTCCAAGGTATTATTGCAGCTATAACACCAATAGGAATTCTAGTAGTTATTGCTTGCACGTTTGGTTTATCAATTGGCAATACAGTACCTTCAACTTTATCTGCTAAACCTGCATAATAATCATAGTACTCTGCTATATAGATTGCTTGTTTTTTTGTTTCTCTGAATAATTTTCCAGTGTCTAAGGTTTCTATTTCTCCAAGCATTTCTGCATTTTCTCTTAACTGATCTCCAATTGCTCTTAAAAATTTTGCTCTTTCTCTTGGCAGTAATTTAGGCCATTCACCTTCAAAAGCTTTTTGTGCAGCTTGAACAGCTTTATCAGTATCTTTTGCACTTGCTTCAGGAACAATTGCCCAAGGTTCGTTATTTTCTGGGTTTAAAGTTTCAAATGTTTTGTTGTTTTCAGCATCAACCCACTGACCATCAATATACATTTGATATTTTTTAAGTTTACTCATTGCCTTTGATAAAACTATTGAGAGTTGAATTTACATCATCAGCACACTCAATACCACAAAGATGTTTTCCATCTTTGATGATCTTTAATTGGCTTTTTGGTATTAAAGCATTTAATTCTTGAGACATTTTAACTGTGGAGCCAATGTCATGCTCTCCAGTCATAACTAAAGTGTGATTTTGAATTTTATTAAAATCCTCATCATTTTGATGTTTTACAAATAGCTCATAAACTTTCAGAAAATGCTCCATATTGTTAGCTGCTAAAATTGAGCTAATTTTATCATAAATATTTGGATGCTTTTCAATATACTCGTCAGTAAACCATCTTTTAAGAGCTTGTCTTGACAATTTAAGATCTTTCTTTGCTTGTTCAAATCTTTGATTTACAATTTTTTGTTGCTCTTCAGTTCTTTTATATATTGAGCATAAAAGAGTTAGTGATTGTAAATGTGAACTGTGATTGATAGCAAAATTCCTCGCAATCAAAGAACCTATTGAAAAACCAACCAAATGAATTTTTTTTATATTTAGGTGATTAATTAAATCAATTAGTTGATTGGAAAAGTCATCAAATGAAATTATTTCTTTATCTAAAGACGATTTTCCATGACCAAGAATATCGTATGCAAGAGTACTATAATTATTAAAGAAATCTAATTGAGGTTTCCAAATTTCATGGGTTAAACCTACACCATGAACAAATACAATTGGAATTTCTTGGGCTTTTTTTATGTATGAGTAAAAAGTTCCAGAAGCAGTAGTTCCAGTGGTCATCAAGATTTATTTGGGTTCAATTCCCATTTCTTTCATATCTTGATATCGATCACCTGTTCTAGCATGTGCTCTTCCACTAGATGCTCCACCTATCGCAATCACCACCTCATCATTAAATGGTGCATCATGTATAGTAAATTCATGTGTTAGATAATAAGGTCTTAAACCAGAGTCAGTTTTATGCATCATGGGAATAGAAATTTTTGATCCAGCCGGTCCCCTTGTATTTGTAAAACTTAAATAAGATGTGCCTCCCACAGCGTCTCTAAATTTATTTCCAAATCTCAAAGTGTGAATAAAAGCTGATGCATGCTCTATTTCTCCATCCAATCCAACCACACCTGCTTTACCATATGCTAGTATTTTTTCTGGAGATCCTATTTCTTTTATTAATTCTGGTACAAGTAAATCACCTAACTTAGGAGCCAGATCTAAAATAGTTGGTCTTAAGTCCTCAACAAATCCTTGACCATGCCATGGATTTTTAAAAACTGCAGCAACAGATACCAATAATACAGGTTCTTTTGCTTCTTTGCCTCCTTCAATAAAAGTTTTGTCTACAAATTTTGAAA
>QCHC01000015.1 GCA_003279765.1 Pelagibacteraceae bacterium AG-390-M19
TGCTGTTATAGGACTTTGCGATAATGCAATTAACATTACATCTTTTCCTGCCTCTATTCGTTTCGCAATCGCAATCTCACCTTCTCTTGAAAGCAACTCAACGCCTCCCATTTCTCGAAGATACATTCTGATAGGATCGTCACTTTTCTCGATTGTTTTTCCATCTTCTTTATTGGAGTTTTCTTTTTTTCTAATTACTTTAAAATCCGATTTTTTTTCAACTAACGAAATATTCTCATCCAAGATATGAATAAAAGCTTGAGCAAGATTTTCATCTGATAAATTTCTTTTACCTAATGATTTGCTAAGTTCTTCATAGGTTATAAAGCCTCGATGGGTTCCTCGACCCATTAATCTAGCAAATGATTTTGTAATAATTCTTTCCACAGCGATAAAGTTGAAAGTCTTATATAATGTCAAATCTATAAAAATCCATTACAAATTTGTCCGGATTAATTGAGATTCTGCTTTTTTTTGAGCTCTTTTAGCTCATTAAATGTGCTCTCGCTCATATCAACAGAGAACTTCGATTCTAGTTCTTGAATTCTAAACTCAAGATCGTAATTCATTAAATCTCGTGAAATATCTTCAAGCAATTCAATGATTTTATGTCCATCTTCAGAATTATTTTTTAAAATATATTTTATTGGTGCAAATTTATTTATTTTTTCAACAATCTGACTATCTAAATTTAGGTCTTGAATCGCTATTTGATGTCCAGATTTTAAACTCTCAACTATTTGATTAAAAATTTTTTTATTAACTTCAGTAAATAATTTAATATTTTCAATCAAATGAATATTTGATTGTATTAAGTTTAAATTATTTATTACCAAATAAATTAAAGAAAATTCTTTAAGTTCAACTCCTGACAAAGATTGGCTTTCGTTGTAATACTTCTTGGTAGCATCTAAAGATTTGGTTGGTTTTTTGTAAGATTTTTTATTTTTTTGATTTGTATGAGGTGTTAATTCTGCAATTTTTTCTAAAAAATATTCTAATACATATTTTTTTATAAAATCGTCCCTAATAGAATTTGCTACATCTCTTAATGTTTTTTCAAAAATAGCCATAGAAGAAGGGTTATTTTCAGTTTGTTTCTTATAGTGACTAAAAATAAATTGATGAATTGATAACTTAGATTGTTTTGTAAATTCTATGAATTTTGATTTTCCATTTTTATTTACATAACTGTCAGGATCTTCTTTGTTTGGTAAAAACAAAAATGAAATTTGTTTTTCTGGTTTCAAATCTTTAATAGAATTTTCTGCAGCTCTTAATGCTGCTTTATAACCACTTTCATCACCATCAAAGCAAATAATAATATCATCAAAAAATTGATTAAGTATCAAAATCTGTTTATCAGTTAGTGAGGTACCAAGATTTGCAACAGCATTATCAATGCCATTTCTAGTTAACCCAACAACATCCATATAACCTTCAACCAAATAAATATGATCTACTTTGTTTGATAATTTTCTAGCTAAATCAAGATTATATAAATTTGATCCCTTTTTAAAAAATAAAGTTTCTGGCGAATTAATATATTTTGCTAGATAATCTAAGTTCTCTATTATTCTTCCACCTAAAGCAATTGGTTGACCAGTTATGTTGTTAATTGGAAAAATTAATCTTCCTCTAAATCTTTCTACATAAGTATTCTTTTTTTCATCTAAATAAAACAAACCAGTTTCAACTAAGGTTTGTTCGCTATATCTGTTTTTTAATTGTTCAAAAATATTTGGATTTTTTTCAACATATCCCATTTTAAATCTTTTTACGTCCTCTTTACTTAAAGATCGATTTTTTAAATACTCTCTAGCAGTTGAATGTTGTTCGTTTTTGATCAACTCATTATGGTAAAAATCAACATATTCACTATAGATAGATTTATATTCATTCCATTTTTTTTCTCTCTCTTCATCTTTTTTTGAAAACAAATAAGGTTGCATGCCTGCAAGTTGTGCCAAATGTTTAACAGCTTCTCCAAACTTTAAATTTTGCGTTTTCATTACAAAATCAAAAATATTTCCATGTTCTGAGGTAGCAAAACAATGATAAAATTCTTTTTCATCATTAACTGTAAATGAGGGTGTTTTTTCGTTTTTAAATGGAGACAATCCCACAAATTCTTTACCTCTTTTTTTTAATGAGACTGTTTTTGAAACAACCGTTGATACTTTCAACCGTGTCTTAATTTCATCTAAATACTCTTTGGGGTATTTCATTAGCTATTCAATAATTCCTTAATTATTGATCCTGCTTTAGAAAAATCAATTTCATCAGAATGAGATTTCTTTAACTCACCCATTATTTTACCCATATCTTTAATAGAACTAGCGCCTAATTTGGAGATTAATTCAGCACATAGTTTTTTAGTGTCTTCTTCGCTCATTTGTTTAGGCAGAAAACTTGTTAAAATATCATATTCATTCTGCTCAACTTCTAGTAAATCTGTTCTGTTATTTTTTTTATAAATCTCAATAGATTCGGCTCTTTGTTTAACCATTTTTTTTAGAAGCTTTTTAATATCCTCATCATCTGTATCTTTTTTGTTAGGCCCTGAACGATTAGCGATGTCTAAATCTTTAATAGAAGATAAAATTAACCTGTAGGTTGATATTTTGTTTTTATCTTTTGATTTTAGAGCATTTTTGTATTCGTTTTCGATAGTGTTCTTTAATGACATAATTTTTTTAATCTACTTCAAAGAAAAAATTCTTCAAAAGAAAAATTGTTTTTTTATAATTTTATAATACATCTCTGTTGCGATAATAAAGCAATTATTGTATTAACCTTTAACTCATGAGTTGTAATTGATCAAAAATTCAAAAAAAATTAACTCAAAAAATATTTATCAAATTAATACTGGCGTTTTAGTTCTTGAAAATAAGAAGGTATTCAAAGGAATTGGTATTGGCTATGAAGGAGAGGCAACTGGAGAAGTATGTTTCAACACTTCTTTAACTGGTTACCAGGAAATAATCTCAGATCCTTCTTATGCGGGTCAAATTATCAATTTTACCTTCCCACATATTGGAAACGTTGGAACTAATAAAGAAGATGTAGAGTCTGATAAGATATGGACTAAAGGAGTAATTTTTAATTCGGAAATAACTGATCCATCAAACTATAGAGCTTTTTTACATTTAGATGCATGGCTTAAGAAAAACAAAATTGTTGGTCTCACTGGTCTAGATACTAGAAGTTTAACTAATTTTATTAGAGATAAAGGAGCTCCAAAAGGAACAGTTGTTTTCTCAAGAAAACAAAAATTTAACTTAAGTAAATTAACAAACACCACTTTAAAATGGAGCGGGTTAAATAACCTTGATCTCGCTAAAGAAGTATCAACTCCAAAAAATTATATTTGGAAAGGTTTTAAAACTTGGAAAAAAAAAGATGGATTTGTCAAAAATAAAAAAAATCAATTTCATGTTGTTGCAATTGATTATGGTATTAAAAAAAATATTTTAAGATATTTTTCAGATTTCAATTGTAAAGTGACAGTAGTACAGTGCAAAACATCTGCTGAAAAAATTTTAAGTCTTAAACCAAATGGAATTTTTTTATCAAATGGCCCTGGAGATCCAGCTGCCACAGGAAAGTATGCGATAGATATAATTAAAAACCTTATTAAAAAAAACATTCCAATATTTGGCATTTGTTTAGGTCACCAGATTCTTGCTTTAGCACTTGGTGGAAAAACAAAAAAAATGAAATTAGGTCATAGAGGTGCAAATCATCCTGTAAAAAATTTAATTCATGACAAAGTAGAGATCACCAGTCAAAACCACGGCTTTGAAGTTATTAAAGAAACTTTGCCAAAAAATATTGAGGTCACTCATAAATCATTATTTGATAATAGTATTGAGGGTATTAAGTTAAAAAATAAACCTGTATTTTCAGTTCAATATCACCCCGAGTCTAACCCTGGACCACAAGATAGTGTCTATTTATTTCAAGAATTTATTAACAATATGAGAAAAAATGCCAAAAAGAAAAGATCTTAAAAAAATATTAGTAGTAGGTGCTGGTCCAATTATTATTGGTCAAGCATGTGAGTTTGATTATTCAGGAACTCAAGCATGCAAAGCATTAAAAGATGAAGGTTATAAAGTAGTTTTAATAAACTCAAATCCTGCAACTATAATGACTGACCCTGATGTTGCAGATAAAACATATATTGAACCCATTACATTAGAAGTTTTAGAAAAAATACTTAAAAAAGAAAAACCTGGTGCAATCCTTCCAACAATGGGTGGGCAAACTGCGCTCAACCTTGCAATGGAAGCAGAAAAAAAAGGAATACTAAAAAAATATAAAATTGAACTTATTGGTGCGAATTCTAAAGCCATTTCTAACGCTGAAGATAGGAAGAAATTTAGAAAAAATATGATCGATATTGGATTAGATTTACCTAAATCTGAAATTGTAAATAATATAAACCAAGCATCTAAAGTTTTAAATAAAATTGGATTACCGGCAATAATTAGACCCGCATTTACTTTGGGAGGGCTTGGGGGCGGTATTGCAAAAAATAAAAAAGATTATTTGAAAATAATTAAAAGTGGATTGCATGAGTCCCCTGTAAGCCAAGTCTTGGTAGAAGAGTGCCTAGAAGGTTGGAAAGAATTTGAGATGGAGGTTGTAAGAGATAAAAAAGATAACTGTATTATTATCTGTTCAATTGAAAATATAGATCCAATGGGAATCCATACCGGAGACTCAGTCACCGTTGCTCCTGCTCTAACCCTAACCGATAAAGAATATCAAGTGATGAGAAACGCATCTATTGCATGTCTTAGAAAAATTGGAGTTGAAACAGGTGGATCAAATGTTCAGTTCGCAATTAATCCTAAAAATGGAAGAATGGTTGTAATTGAAATGAATCCAAGAGTATCTCGTTCATCTGCACTTGCATCAAAAGCAACTGGTTTTCCAATCGCTAAAGTTGCTGCTAAACTTGCCGTTGGCTACACTTTGGATGAATTAAAAAATGAAATTACAAAAGTAACACCAGCATCATTTGAGCCAAGTATAGATTATGTGGTAACAAAAATTCCAAGATTCACTTTCGAAAAATTTTCAACTTCTCCAGCTACATTGGGAACTTCTATGAAATCAGTTGGTGAAGCAATGGCAATTGGTAGAAATTTTAAAGAGTCATTACAAAAAGCTCTTGTTTCCCTTGAAACTGGGTTTTCAGGTTTAGATAGAATTTTTGATTTGAATAAAAAACAAATTGAGAAAAAATTAAAAGAGAATATCCCAAATAAAATTCTACTAGTTGCAGAAGCAATGAGGAAAAAAATCAGTTTAAAAACAATTTACAGATTATCTAAAATTGATCCTTGGTTTTTAAAACAAATTAAAGAAATTGTAGACAATGAAACTAATATAAAAAACAAAGGATTACCTAAAGATTTTAATGAGTTTAATCGAATAAAATCAATTGGATTTTCAGATAAAAAACTATCTGAATTAACATACTTATCTGAAGATAATGTTAGACGAAAAAGAATGGCTCTAAAAATATTACCTGTGTTTAAAAAAGTAGACACTTGTGCTGCAGAATTCAAATCATTCACTCCTTACATGTATTCTACATATCAAAGAAATTTTTCAATTAACTCTGAATGTGAAGCAGATCCAACTCAAAGAAAAAAAATAATTATACTTGGTGGTGGACCAAACAGAATAGGTCAAGGAATTGAGTTTGATTATTGCTGCTGTCAGGCTAGTTTTTCATTGAAAGATGCGGGTTTTGAAACAATCATGGTCAACTGTAACCCTGAAACTGTATCAACAGATTATGACACTAGTGATCGATTATATTTTGAACCATTAAAAGAAGAATATGTTTTTAATATAATTAAAAAAGAAAAAGAAAAAGGAAACTTAGTTGGTGTGATTGCTCAGTTCGGTGGTCAAACTCCTATAAAACTTGCAAAATTTTTACATGAAAACAAATTACCAATTTTAGGAACACAATATACTTCAATTGATTTAGCAGAAGACAGAGACAGATTCAGAGATTTATTAAATAAACTAAAACTTAAACAAGCAGAAAGTGGAATTGCCAAAACTTTCAAGCAAGCAATTCAAATAGCAGAAAATATTGGTCTACCTTTAATGGTTAGACCGTCTTATGTATTGGGCGGAAGAGCAATGGAAATTGTTCACGAAAAAGGTCAACTTAAAAATTTTGTTGAGGAAGCTTTTAAAGCTGCTGAAGAAAATCCAATTCTTATTGATAAATTTATTGACCATGCAATGGAAGTAGATGTTGATGCGATATCAGATGGAAAACAAGTTCATGTTGCTGGAATTATGCAACATATTGAAGAAGCAGGAATTCACTCTGGTGACTCCGCATGCAGTTTACCTCCAGTATCTATTAAACCATACTTAATTAAAGAAATAGAAAATCAAACTAAAAAATTAGCTATAGCTTTAAAAGTTAAAGGTTTCATGAATGTTCAATTTGCAATCAAAAAAGATGAAATTTATGTAATTGAAGTAAATCCAAGAGCAAGTAGAACGGTACCATTTGTATCAAAAGCAAAAGGTCTTCCGCTAGCTAAAATTGCATCACGTGTAATGGCTGGCGAAAAAATATCTAAATTTAATTTAAAAGATAAATCAAAGGGCATGTATGCGGTAAAAGAAGCTGTATTTCCTTTTAATAAATTTCCAAATAGTGATTTACTTTTAGGGCCTGAAATGAAGTCTACAGGTGAAGTTATGGGATTTGATAAAAACTTTGGAATGGCATTTGCAAAAAGTCAAATTGGTGCTGCAAATTCTTTACCTAAACAAGGACTGGCTTTTGTCTCATTAAAAGACTCTCACAAAGATGAGGGAATAGATTTAGCTAAAGAATTAATCAAATTAAACTTTAACCTATGTGCAACTAAAGGTACTGCAGAATATATTAGAAAGCATGGAATGAAATGTAAAATAATCAACAAAGTAAGCAGTGGATCTCCTCATATTGTAGATGTTTTAGATTCAAAAAAAATTGCACTTGTTATCAATACCGGTGGAGGAAACTCAGAGCATAGATTAAGTGATGCAATTGCTCTTAGAAGAGCAACACTAAAAAATAAAGTTCCATATTGTACAAATATGTCTACCGCACAAGCCTGTTTAGAAGCAATAAGATCGCTTAAAACTAAAAAATTAGAAGTTACTTCACTTCAAGATATTTAAGAATTTACTTTCCAGTCAGTTTCAAAAGTTACGTAGTTTACTTGAATGCATCGTCTTTCTTTAACTATAGTCTTTTTTTCCATACCGTGCCAAGTATTTGGTCCACTAGTAAACATATAGCCATAATTATTTTTATAAGGAACAGTTTTAACTTTTTCTAATTTTTCATTATAAAAATCAGTTCCCAAATCTTCAGATTCATTAGTATTATTAACAAATATTAAACCTGACATTAATTTTTCTTTAATATCGCAATGAGGCTTTAACCAAAAACCCTCTCGATCACAAATAACTTCAACCCTTACATATGAATTTGAAAGATCTTTACCAATCATTTTTGAAATAGTTTGATGAACTTCTTGAGATTGAAGTTCGTTAATAAATTTTACTAGATTTGGAAATTGTTTTTCATTTTCTTTGGTCACAAAACATCTAAATTTAATTGCTTTACCACCAGATGCTATACCTTCTCTAAATTCAGCAGCACCACCATCTATCGCTCTAGTTCCATCATAGCTAAGGTTATGCTTACTCACATCAGGGATATCAGCTTTAACAATTTCTTCAATTGCTCCGTCTGTAAGTGCATTATGATATTCCCAATGATCAAACGGAAAATCATGTTTCTTTGATTGAGTTTGAATTGAATTTAAAAATGACATTAAAAATTTATTTTTTGTTTAATAATATTTGCTACTCTATTTGTTTCATCTAGTTTTTCATAGTTCCAAATTTCTATTTCTTCGCCTAAGTTTCTAGTTATATTTAATTCTCTAAATAAATTTCTAAATCTTTGGAATCTTTTGTCATTTTTTTTTGGTAAAATATTAGCGACATATATTGGTTTACCTGTCAAAGCAGCTTCTGAGATCATAGAGCTAGAGTCGCATGTAACAACTATATTTTCAGATAAAGCTAAAGCAGATAAATATGCCTTTTTATCTACATTCATAATTATAGTATGATTTTTTCCAAAGAACTCTTTGGCGTAATGAATAGTATTTATTGGTGTTCTCATTGATGGAATGACTACTAATTGAAAATTATGTTTCTTCATTAATTTATAAAACATTGAGAAAATATGTTTCATATTCTTAGTTGAATAATCATAGTATTTTGTTGGTCCTCCCATGATTAAGCACCAAACTTTTCTTTCATCTTGTTTTATGAAAGATTTTAAATAATCTTTATTTTCCTCAATTTCTTTTTCTGAAAGATAATGAATTGCTCCTTTAGTATTAATAACATTTTCTCCATTTATTCCATCATGTTCAGGGGCAACAATAAAATCAAAATAATTAAAATCTATTTTTGGATCTTGAATATGAATATTAAAAACCTTTTTTTTAGAAATACTTTTTAGATGAATAGAAGGAATTACACTTTTTCTTCCACAAGAGATAATTAAATCAAAATCATTATCATTGATTTTTTTATATATGTTTTGGGAAATTGGGGTTAATTTAGGTGGAACAAATTTCCAAAAATTTTTTAGTTCAACCTTGTGGTGTGTAAAATCAATATCAAGTGCTTTAGCAAGTCCCTCGACTTGACTAATCATTCCATGCATTCCTTGAGTTAATAATAAACCTTTTAATTTAGACATTTATCACTATATAGCTTTCATATGAGTCAAAATCCAACTAAACACACAAAAGTGTTAATAATTGGATCTGGTCCTGCCGGATACACAGCAGCAGTTTATGCTGCTCGTGCAATGTTAAATCCAATTTTAGTTCACGGTTCAGAACCTGGTGGACAACTTACAACAACAACTGATGTAGAAAATTTTCCAGGATTTGCTGAAGTTATTCAAGGACCGTGGTTAATGGATCAAATGAAAGAACAAGCTAAAGCAGTAGGAACTGAAATGATTGAAGATCATATTGGTTCTGTAAATTTAAAATCCACTCCATTTGAAGCTGTTGGTGATAGTGGCCAAAAGTATACTGCAGATAGCATAATTATTTCAACAGGTGCACAAGCAAGATGGTTAAACATTAAATCTGAACAAGAATTTAGAGGATTTGGAGTTTCTGCATGTGCTACGTGTGATGGTTTCTTTTTTAAAGACAAAGAAGTTGCTGTAGTTGGAGGTGGTAATGCTGCAGTAGAAGAAGCCATGTTTCTTACAAAATTTGCATCAAAAGTAAAATTAATTCATAGACGAGATAGTTTGAGAGCTGAAAAGATGCTTCAAAAGAAATTGATGGAAAATAAAAAAATTGAAATTGTTTGGGACTCTGTAGTTGAAGATGTTTTGGGTGATAGTGAACCCAAAAATGTTAAGGGTATAAAAATTAAAAACTTAAAAACTGAAAAAACAGAAGAAATAAAATTAGATGGATTATTTATTGCTATTGGTCATGATCCAGCTACTCAGCTTTTCAAAGATCAATTAGAAATGGATAAAGAAGGTTATTTAATTACAAAACCAGATTCGACTGAAACAAATATTCCTGGAGTTTATGCTGCAGGTGACGTTAAAGATAAAACTTTTAGACAAGCAGTTACAGCTGCAGGAATGGGATGTATGGCAGCTTTAGAGGCTGAAAAACATCTTTCACATAATTAAATGTCAGAAAAAGTATTACTCACTGGCATTAGTGGGTTTGTTGCAAAACATATTGCTATTGAATTACTAAATTCAGGTTACGAAGTTTTAGGGACTGTCAGAAATTCAAATTCAATTGAACAAACAAAAAAAACATTAGAAGAAAATAATGTAGCAATTAATAATCTATCTTTTGTAGAATTAGATTTATTAAAAGATGAAGGCTGGAATGAAGCTGCAAAAGGCTGCAAATATATAATTCATGTAGCCTCTCCTTTCCCTCTAAAAGTTTCAAATGATAGGGAATCGCTTACTCCAGCTGCAAAAGATGGAACTTTAAGAGTTTTAAATGCCGGAATAAATGCAGGAGTTGAACATTTTGTTAAAACTTCTTCCATAGTATGCATGTTCAGAAGACCAAACAGGTCAAACCCTTATACATTTGGTGAAAATGATTGGACTGATTTAGACTGGGATAAAACTACTGATTATTTTGTATCCAAAACAAGAGCTGAAAAAGCTGCGTGGGATCTTATGGAAAGCAAAGGTCTTAAAAATAGTCTTACGTGCATCAATCCTGGCTTTGTTTTAGGAGATTTTTTGAATGAAAAAAATTGTACATCAATGGAATATATCAAGCAATTGCTTCAAGGAAAATTTCCAGCTGCACCAAAGTTTTCAGTAATGATATCTCATGTAAAAGATATTGCAAAAGCACATGTTCTATCTTTAAAAAATAAAAGTGCTGGTGGTAGAAGGTTGATTGTTGGATCTGAAGTAAGAAGTATTCTTGAATTATCACAGATAATGGCAAGAAATATTCCAAGCCATGCAAAAAAACTTCCTAAAAGAGAATTACCAAATTTTATGGTTAAACTTCTAAGTTATATAGATACAAGTGCTAAAAATATGGTTCCTGATCTTGGTCTAAAAATGCAAACAGACCAAAGATACGCGGAAGAAATTCTTCAAATGAAATTCATAGCATCTGAAATTGCAGTTGTTGATGCGGCAAAATCAGTAATAAGACTAAATTTAGCTTGAAGTTAATTCAACTATTTCATCAGACTCAAAAATAGTTTTTTCTAAATTTTCATTTGCAATTTTTATCATAGCTTTAGCAACAGTTGCTGAATGAATTGGTTTCATTTTCTTTAGAGGTCCTAAAAATAAAGGAGACAATAATTTAAATACAAAAATTCCAATTTTCTCACCTACTCTCTTTTCTTGTCTATTGCCTAATAAAAAAGAGGGTCTCATAATTCCAAGTTTTGAAAAGTTAAGTCTTTTTAACTCTTCTTCAACTAATCCTTTAAATTTTAAATAATCCCCTGAACTTTTTGGATCTGCATAACCTGATGAAACAAAAACAAATGAATTTACTAAATTTGATTTTGCTATTTGAGCAACTTGTTTTGGAAGCTCGAGTTCTACTCTTTTATACTCATTTTTATCTGGTGAATTTTTCTTTGTTGTTCCAATACAAAAAAAACAGTCATCTCCTTTAATATCTTCTCTATGATTTTCTAGATTTTTAAAATCTGTTTGAATAATTTCAATTTTTGGATCATTTAATTCTATTGAAGAACGGACAAATATTTTAATTTTAGAGTAATTATCATTCTGAATAAGTTGATTTAAAACATGTCCTCCAACTAATCCAGTTGAGCCAAATAGTAATGCTGTTTTCACTTCTTAAGAAAGGCTTTTACAAAAGGATTTTATTCTTTCCATTGCTTTCTTCAAATTTTGCATTGAAGTAGCATAAGAAATTCTAAAGTATCCATCTAAACCAAACGCAGATCCTTGAACAACTGCAACATTAGATTGCTCAAGTAGTTTTTGAACAAACTCAGTATCAGTTTTTAATTTAGTTTTTTTATTTAACAATCCTTTACAACTTGGAAATACATAAAATGCACCATTAGGAGTTAAACAATTTATTCCTTTAATATCATTTAAACTTTTAACGACAAAATCTCTTCTTTCTTTAAATGCTTTTGATCTCTTTTTTATAAAACCTTGATTACCATTTAAAGCTTCAACAGCAGCAGCTTGACTAATTGATGAAGGGTTTGATGTAGATTGAGATTGAATTTTACCAATTGCTTTAATGATATCTTTTGGTCCTGCGGCATATCCTATTCTCCAACCCGTCATTGCATAAGATTTACTAACCCCATTCATGGTTAAAGTTCTATCTTTTAACTTTGAATTTTGAGCAATCGTATAAAAATTAAAATTATCATATTTAATATGCTCATAAATATCATCACTTAATATATGTACTTTTTTATTTCTAATTAAAACTTTTGCTAAATCTTCAATTTCTTTTTTTGAATAACCTGCTCCAGTTGGATTGGAAGGTGAATTTAAAATCACCCATTTAGTTTTTTTGGTAATTGCTTTTTTTAACTTGTTTGCAGTAAGTTTAAATCCTTCTTCTTCTGTACACTTAACTATCTTTGGTTTTCCACCAGCTAATAAAACCATATCAGGATAAGAAACCCAGAAAGGTGCAGGAATAATTACTTCGTCGCCTTTATTTAAAGTTGCCATAAAAGCATTATAAAGAACTTGTTTTCCGCCAGTACCAACTGTGATTTGATCTGTAGAATAGCTAATTTTGTTTTCTCTTTTAAACTTATCTACGATTGCTTTTTTTAAAGCAGGTGTTCCATCTACAGCTGTGTATTTGGTGTCTCCACTTTTGATAGCTTTAATTGCAGCATTCTTAATATTGTCTGGTGTATCAAAATCTGGTTCCCCAGCTCCAAGTCCAATTACATCTTTTCCAGCAGCTCTAAGTTCTCTTGCTTTTTGGGTAACAGCAATAGTTGGTGATGGTTTAATTCGTTTTAAACTGTCTGATATTATGCTCATTGAAATAAAAATAAATTCTAATACGCTGTTTAATATATGGAAAATACTTATCAAGATTTAATTACAGATATACAGAGTAAAAATCCAAAAATAGGTGGAAAACTCGAAGGAGGAAAAAAATTTAAAATTAAATCTGATTTTAAACCTGCTGGAGATCAACCTGAAGCTATTAAAAAATTAGTAAATGGTGCAAATAAAGATCAATTTAATCAAGTTTTACTTGGTGTTACGGGATCTGGAAAAACTTTTACAATGGCAAAAGTTATTGAGGCAACGAATAGACCTGCTTTAATATTAGCTCCGAACAAAACACTTGCAGCACAACTCTACGGAGAAATGAAAACATTTTTCCCAGATAATGCAGTTGAGTACTTTGTTTCTTATTATGACTATTACACTCCAGAAGCGTACGTTCCTAGATCTGACACTTATATAGAAAAAGAGGCATCGATTAATGAACAGATTGATCGAATGAGACACTCGGCAACTAGATCTCTTTTAGAAAGAGATGATGTTTTAATTGTAGCAAGTGTTTCATGTATTTACGGATTAGGTTCTGTTGAGGCGTACAGTAAAATGACACTAACTCTTCAAAAAAATAATGATTACAATAGAGAAGAAATAATTAAATCTTTAGTAGCTCTACAATATAAAAGAAATGATCAAAACTTTTATAGAGGAACATTTAGAGCAAGAGGAGAATATTTAGAAATATTCCCTTCCCATTTAGAGGACAGAGCTTGGAGGCTTTGTCTATTTGGAGATAAATTAGAACAAATAGAAGAATTTGATCCTTTAACAGGAGATAAAGTTAGAGAGCTAAGTTTAGTAAAAGTTTATGCAAATAGTCATTACATAACTCCTAAACCTACAATCGAACAGGCAGTTATTAATATTAAAAAAGAATTAGAAATAACTTTAAAAAAACATAGAGCAGAAAATAAATTATTAGAAGCTCAAAGGTTAGAAGAAAGAACTAAGTTTGATTTAGAAATGATTGAAGCAACTGGTTCTTGTGCTGGAATTGAAAACTATTCAAGATTTTTATCTGGAAGAAAACCAGGCGAACCCCCTCCTACTCTATTCGAATATTTTCCTGATAACACTTTAATATTTGTTGATGAGTGTCATGTAACTGTTCCACAACTTAATGGAATGTATAAAGGAGATAGATCAAGAAAAAGTACTCTTGCAGAATATGGTTTTAGACTACCATCCTGTATGGATAATAGACCTTTAAAATTTGAAGAATGGGATTTAATGAGAACTCAAACTGTATTTGTATCTGCAACACCAGGACCGTGGGAACTAGAACAAACAAAAGGTAAATACATTGATCAGGTTATTAGACCAACTGGACTAATTGATCCTGTAGTCGAAATCAGACCAGCAAAAAATCAGGTGGATGATTTAATGCACGAATGCAAAAGAGTAGTTGAAAATAATTATCGAGTTTTGGTGACAACTCTTACTAAGAAAATGGCAGAGGATTTAACTGAATACCTTCACGAAAATGGAATTAAAGTTAGATACCTTCACTCAGATATCGATACTTTGGAGAGAATTGAAATAATGAGAGATTTAAGAATGGGTGTGTTTGATGTTTTAGTTGGGATAAACTTACTAAGAGAAGGACTTGATATACCTGAATGCGCATTAGTTGGAATTTTAGATGCAGATAAAGAAGGTTTTTTAAGGTCAGAGACATCTCTAATTCAAACAATAGGGAGAGCTGCAAGAAATGTAGATGGAAAAGTTATTTTATATGCCGACAAAGAAACTAAAAGTATAAAAAAAGCAATTGCTGAAACTGACAGAAGAAGAAGCATCCAATTAGCTTATAACAAAAAAAATAATATTAGTGCTACATCAGTTAAAAAAGAAATAAGTGACGTTTTAGAAAGTGTTTATGAAAAAGACTATGTAAAAATAAGTGAAGGTTCTAATATTGGTGGAAACTTAAAAAAACATCTTAAAGCTTTAGATAAAAAGATGAAAGAAGCTGCTTCTAATCTTGAATTTGAAGAAGCTGCTAAAATTAGAGATGATATAAGAAAGTTGGAAAGTAGTGAATTAGAAATTACATTAAATCCAAAAATAAGGCAGTATGATGTAAAAAATAAACTTTATCCAAAAGGTAGATCGACAATGGGAATGCCAGGAACAAAGGTTACAAAAAAAAGAGATAAAAAATGGAAGCACGGAAAATAATTATAACAGGTGGAGCAACAAGAATTGGTGCCGCAATTGCAAAAAAGTTGTCTGGTCCTAATAAAGAAATTCTCATCCATTTTAATAAATCAAAACTAAAAGCTGAAAATTTAAAAAAAGAATTATCAAATAATGGTACTAAAGTTTACCTAGTTAAGGGAGATTTAAGTAAAGAAAATGATTTAAATAAAATTGTTAAATATGCAAAATCAAAACTTAAATATTTTGATTGTTTAATTAATAATGCCTCATTATTTGAAAATGATAAACTAGAAAACTTTACAACTGATAGTTGGGGGCAACATCTCAGAACTAATTTAAGAACACCTGCATTGTTATCAAAAGAATTTGCAAAAAATGTTAAAGGAACAAATAACAATATCATAAATATTATTGATCAAAGAGTTTTTAAACTAACTCCATATTTTTTTTCATACACAATTAGTAAAACTGGACTTTATACTTTGACTAAGACTAGTGCTATGAGTTTGGCACCAAAAATTAGAGTAAACGGTATAGCGCCTGGCCCAACTATTAAAAATCAAAGACAATCTGAAAAACATTTCAGAAAACAATACTTGGCAACTCCGTTGAAAAGGCAGGTGGATGTTGAGCAAATTTGTAATGCTGTTGACTTTTTTATAAAAAATATATCTATTACAGGACAAGTTTTAGCAATAGATAGTGGACAAAATTTAAACTGGCAAACACCAGATATAATGGGCAAAGAATGAAAAGAAGCAATTTAAAGATTGTTAAAATAGATAAAAATAAAAGTCTTTTTAATTACGAAAAGAAAATTCTAATTCATGAATTAATTTTGAATTTAAAGCTTGGTTATTATGACTTTGAAAAGAAAAAACCTCAAAAAGTAAAATTTAGCCTAGAAATTGATTACGAAGATAAAAAGCCATCAAGTGATAAAGATATAAAATCGATTGTTAATTATGGAACAATTGTAAAATTAATCACAAAACTTGTTAAAAAAAAACATTACAACTTTCTTGAAACATTAGCTGAAGCGGTATTTGATGAATTATTCAAAGATCAAAGGATTGCTAAAATAATGTTGAAAATTGAGAAATTGGAAATTCTTAAGCAATGTTCATCTGTTGGTATTCAAATTACCAAAAAAAGAAGTCATGATAAGCTCTGAAATAGGAAAAGAAGTAATTAAAAAAGAGCTACCGCTAGTCCCTAAACTTCCTGGTGTCTACAGGATGCTAAATGCAAAAAATGAAATCCTTTATGTAGGAAAAGCAAAAAATCTTCCTAATAGACTTAAAAGTTATGTATCTGAAAAAAATCATATAATTCGAACAGAGAGAATGTTATCTCAAACTAGAAAATTAGAGATAACAACTACTTCAAATGAAAGTGAAGCTCTACTTTTAGAAGCAAACCTAATTAAAAAATTTAAACCAAAATTCAATATCTTATTAAGGGATGATAAGTCATTTCCATTTATTTTTATTGGTAACAAGGATAAATGGCCACAAATCAAAAGACATAGAGGAAAAAAAACAAAAGAAGGATTTTATTTTGGACCTTTTGCATCTGCAGGTTCAGCCAACTGGACTATAAAGATGATCCAAAAAATTTTTCATCTAAGAGTTTGTGATGATACTGTTTTTAAAAACAGAGAAAGACCTTGTATCCTTTATCAAATTAAAAGATGTTCTGGTCCATGTGTTGGTTATGTTGAAAAAGATGATTATCAACAAACAGTTGATGATGCTATTGAATTTGTATCTGGAAAATCAAGAAAAATTCAAAAAAATCTCTCAAGTCAAATGGAAAAGGCAAGTGAGGAATTAGATTTTGAAAAAGCAGTAATTTTAAGGGATAGAATTAAAGCTTTAAATATTATTCAATCTTCTCAAAGAATTAATGAGGCAAACTTAGTAGAAGCAGATGTCATAGCTGGATACAAAGAATCTGGAAAAACTTGTGTTCAAGTATTTTTTTATCGTTCAAAACAAAATTGGGGCAACCAAGCTTTTTTTCCAAAACATGACCCAGATGAAAAATTAAGTGAAATATTAAATTCATTTGTTTCACAATTTTATGAAAATAAAAGTGTACCGTCTGCAATAATATTATCTGAAGAAATAAAAGAAAAAGTTTTAATTGAAAAAACCTTGACTCAAAAAGAGGGAAAACAAATTAACATTAGTGTCGCTAAAAAAGGCTCAAAGTTAAAAGTAATTAACCAAGCAATAAAAAACGCAAAAGACAGTTTGAATAGAAAACTTTATGAAAGTCAGAATAATCGAGAACTTTTTGATGAAGTTGCAAAAAAATTCAATCTAGAAACAAATATAAATTTAATTGAGGTTTATGATAACAGTCATATCCAAGGAACAAATAGTGTTGGAGCTTTAATTGCTTATGGTGATGAGGGGTTTATTAAAAAGAGATATCGAAAGTTCAACATCAAACACAAAAAAAATGAACAAGATGATTATGGGATGATGAGAGAAGTATTAAACAGAAGGTTCAAACGTGCTGTTCAAGAAAAAGATAATTATCTCACTTTTCCTGATTTAGTTTTAGTAGATGGAGGAAAAGGACAATATTCAGTAGCTAGAGAAAGTTTAAATGAATTGGGGCTTCACGATATTCCAATTATTGCAATAGCAAAAGGTAAATTTCGTAATAGTGGAAATGAAACATTTTTTCACAATGGCAAAGAATATAAATTCACAAAAAATGACCCCACTCTATTCTTTCTCCAAAGAATAAGAGATGAATCACACAGGTTTGCTATCAGTGCCCATAGAGCAAAGAGAAAAAAAGGAATTAGTAAATCTTTGCTAGACCAAATTGAAGGTATTGGAGCAATTAGAAAAAGAGCGCTGTTAAACCATTTTGGGTCAGCAAGATCTGTTGAGTCTGCTAGTTTAGATGAAATTAAATCTGTTGAAGGTGTTGAAGAAAAAGTAGCAAAAAAGATATATAACTTCTTTCACGAATAATTATGTTAAAAAAAATTCCAAATATTCTAACAATAGGGAGAATAATAATTGTACCCTTCTTCGTTTTAGCTTTCTATCTTCCAGGATTCTATGGTGATTTAACTGCTTTAATTTTATTTGTAATTGCTTCATTTACAGATTTTTTAGATGGCATGCTGGCTAGAATGTTAGGCCAGGAATCTAAATTAGGAGAACTATTAGATCCTATCGCAGATAAAATAATAGTTGCTACAGCTCTAATTTTGCTGGTGATGGATGGAACAATTCAAAATTATGAAGTGATTGCAGCTATAATAATTTTAACTAGAGAAATTTTGATTTCAGGATTACGAGAATTTTTAGCAAAAGGTCAGATTAAACTTCCAGTTTCAAATCTTGCTAAACTTAAAACAGTGTTGCAAATGGTTGCTATTGGTCTTCTTCTTTCAGGAGATACTGGAAATAAAATAATCAACTTTGAAGATTATAACGCTCAAACTATTGGTATTATTCTTTTATGGTTGTCAGCTGCGATCACTTTATTTACAGGTTATGATTACTTACGAAAGGGTATTGATCACGCAATATCTGAAGACAATAAAGACTAGGCTGCTTTTTTCTTTCTTACCAGTGCTTGATAACTTTCATTAAGATCAATAATGGTGTCACAAACTTTGAATTGATTTTCTGCAATACAAGATACAGGCGTAACCTCAGCAGCGGTTCCTGTTAAAAAGCATCCTACAAAATTAGGAAGTTCTTTTGGACTAATTTTTCTTTCATGAACTTTGATGTTTTTTGATTTTGCAATTCCGATTACAGTTCTTCTTGTAATTCCATCTAAAAATGAATCTGGAATTGGTGTATGAATTTCTCCATTTTTGTCTTTAAAAAATACATTGGCCCCTGTTGCTTCAGCAATATTACCTTCATGATCCAACATTAAAGAATCTGTGTAACCTTGTTTTTCAGCCTCATGTTTTGATAGCGTACAGATCATGTACAAACCTGATGCTTTAGTATCCCAAGGTATAGTATTAGGAGCTGGTCTTCTCCAGTTTGAAATATTTAATTTAATGCCCTCAACTTTTAGTTTTGGATCAAAGTAAGATCCCCACTCCCAAGTTGCAATAGCAACATGAATTTTTGTTTGTTGTGCTGATATTGCCATCATTTCGGTACCTCTCCAAGCAACTGGTCTTACATATCCATTTTCTACATTCTGAGTAGCAATAATTTTATTTGAAGCAGCATTTATTTGCTCCTCTGAATAAGGAATTTCAAAACCCATTCTTCTAGCAGAATGAAAAAATCTGGATGTATGTTCCTCTAACTTGAAAATAGAACCGTCATAAACTCTTTCACCTTCAAAAACACAACTTGCATAATGCAAACCATGACTTAACACATGGAGCTTTACATCTCCCCAGTCAACAAGTTCATCGTTGTACCAAATTTTTCCAGATCTTTTATCGTACGGTATCATTAGTGAAAATATTTTAAAATATCAGTGAAAAATATCTTTGTATCTTTGATATGTCAATATAACTTACCCATTATGAAAGAACTTTTATATCTTAAAGACGATCAACTTAAGGGTTTAATTGAAAAATTATTTGTAAGTTATAGAGAGACATTTTCTGACTCTAAAAAAATTTTAGACAAATATTCAATTGGTGTTGCCCACCATAAAGTTATTCATCTGATTTCTTCCTACGAAGGTATCTCTATCTCAGATCTTCTAAAAAAATTAAAAGTGACCAAGCAGAGCCTTAACAGAGTTTTAAAAGATTTAATCAGGTTAGAAATTGTCATATTTAAGAAAAATGATCAAGATACAAGGGTTAAACATGTGTTTTTAAACGAAAAAGGAAAGAAAATATTTGAAGAAATTTTTAATTTACAAAAAAAAAGAATTTATTCTGCTCTTTTAAATTCAACTTCAGAAGAAGTTGTTAATTTTGACAATGTATTAAATAAAATAATTAATGGATAATTTTTTAGCTCATATTCTAGTAGTTGACGATGACGATGGAATTAGATCATTAGTCAAAAAATTTTTAAACGAGAATAATTATCTAGTAACTACAGCTGATAGTGCTGAAGATGCTTCGAATAAAATAAAAATAATAAAGTTTGATTTGATTGTACTCGATATAATGATGCCTGGAAAGAATGGATTAGAATTTATAGAGGAGAATAAAAAAAATCTAGATACTCCGGTTATACTTCTTACAGCAAAAGGAGAAGCCAAAGAAAGAATAGAAGGTCTTGAAGTTGGTGCAGATGATTATTTACCCAAACCATTTGAACCTAAAGAATTAATTCTAAGAATAAAAAATATTATTGATAAGACAAAAAAAACTGAACAAAAAAGAATAATTGAATTTGAAAATGTAAAAATCGACTTAAATAAACTTTTAATTATTAGAGATCAAAAAGAGTTTAAAATTAATAATACTGAAAAGACAATTCTAGAAAAAATGATTAATAGTCCTGGAAAAACATTTTCAAGAGAAGATATAGGAAAATTGATTAATCTTGATAAGGAGAGATCTATTGATGTTATTATTACTAGGTTAAGAAAAAAAATAGAAATAGATCAAAAAAGTCCTAAGTTTTTGCAAACAATTAGAGGTGCAGGATATGTTCTCTGGATTGAGTAATTTTTTTAAAAAAGTTTTACCAAAAAGATTATTTTATAGAGCACTGTTAATTGTTGCAGTCCCTGTAATTACTATTCAACTAATAATCACTATTGTTTTTTTTGATAGTTTGTGGATTAAAACTAACAAAGGTATGACCAGAACGTTGGTCAATGAGATTAGTGCTTTTGTAGAAGCTTATCAAAATGAAGAAAATGATAAACAAGAGGTGAATAATTTATTTTCATTATTTTTAGATTTAAATATTGAATTGGTAGTGGATGAAAAATTAAGTGACCAAAGTAAAGAAAGATGGTTTAGTCCAATTGATCGAACTTTAAGAAGGGAATTAAAATCTAAATTTTCTCCTGAAATTTTCTGGTTTAATACTACAAACTATAAAGAATTAGTTGATTTAAGAATAAAATATGAAGATGGATATTTTAAATTTTTAGTCCCAAAAGATCGAGTTACTAGTACATCTGCAAGAATATTTGCACTATGGATTACTGTTCCTGCAATTATAATGGTTATTATTTCACTAATATTTTTAAAAAACCAAACAAGACCAATAACAAATTTAGCTCGCGCTGCTGAAAGATTTGGGAAAGGAGAGGATATAGAGGAATTTAAACCCTCAGGAGCGCTCGAGATACGTCAAGCAGGTCACGAATTTGACAAAATGAGAAAAAGAATTGAAAGACATCTTAATCAAAGAACTGAAATGTTGTCAGGTATTAGTCATGATTTAAGAACTCCTTTAACACGAATGAAGTTACAGTTAGCTTTCCTTAAAGATAAAGATGCAGTTGATAAACTAACAGATGATATTAATGAAATGGAAAAAATGCTTAATGAATATCTGCAATTTACAAGTTCATCATATGTTGAAAAAGATGAAATGTTCAATATTTCAGAACTAATAGAAGAGATAATAAGAAAATATAATAATGAAAATATTTCTCATAATTTAATTCCTAGAATTTACATTAATGGCAGGAAGAACCTTATCAATAGATCTTTAAATAACTTGATTGATAATGGATTAAAATATGCAAACAAAGTTGAAATAAGCCTAAATAAAAAAAATACAAATCTATTTATAATAATTGATGATGACGGTCCCGGGATACCTAAAAAAGAACATGAAAACGTATTTAAGCCTTTTTATAAAATGGACAAAGGTAGAAATGATTCTAAATCAAGTGTTGGGCTAGGACTATCAATTGCTTCTGATATTATAAAATCCCATGGTGGGAACATTATGCTGGAAAAATCAAAATTTGATGGGCTGAGAGTTAAGATCTTTTTGCCGATCTAGCTTTCTTCTTTTTTTTTGTTTCTAATTTTGAAATTTTATTTTCTAAATTTTCAACTCTCTTCGAAAGAACATCGAATTCATCCTTACTCGTAAGTTTCA
>QCHC01000016.1 GCA_003279765.1 Pelagibacteraceae bacterium AG-390-M19
GTAAAAGGATATAAATCCCCAACAACAAAAGAAAAAAATAATCTTTCTCATATTTTTTTGAATTATGATTTAGATATTGATCTTGATAATTTCAAAGTAAGTCAATTATTTTTTTCAACTGAACAAGTTACCAATGATACTTATCTAAAAGTATTTGATAATCATATAACAAATTCGGAAGCTAGACCTGAAAATTTTAATGTTATGAAGAGTGAGGCAAAATTACTTCTTAATAACGACAGTTTTAATTTTGATGCTGGATTTTTATCTTATGAGGATCTTGGTGTAGATAAAGAAAGTGACAGATATCAATATGTTTTACCATACTATAATTTTGACACTGTGTTAGACGAAAACTATTTTGATGGTTCAATAAGTTTAAGTTCAACAGGTAATAATAATTTGAAAAACACTAATAATTTAAGATCAAATATAATTAATAATTTAAGTTACAATTATGAAAATTATATAACTCAATCAGGCTTGAACAATAATGTAAACATTATGTTAAAAAATGTGAATTCTATTGGAAAAAATGATTCAGATTATAAATCAAGTCCACAAGTAGAATTTTTAAGTATATTTGAAGCAAATACAAGCTTACCATTAATCAAAAAACAAGAAAATTATAATAATTACCTTACTCCTAAATTGTCATTAAGGTTTAATCCAAGTGATATGAAAAATTATTCAGGTTCTTCAAAGAGAATAAACCCATCAAATATTTTTTCTTTGAACAGACTTGGCTTAAGCGACTCTTTTGAGTCAGGTAGATCTTTAACGTTTGGTTTAGATTATAAAAAAGAGAGTAAAGTTTCTGACGAAATAAACAGATACTTCGAAATTAAACTGGCAACAACAGTAAGGGATAAAGAGGAAGAGTTTATTCCACTGAGTAGCACCATAGGTAGAAAAAATTCAAATCTTTTTGGATCTGTTAAAAATAATTTACATGAAAATATAAATTTTAATTACAATTTTGCAGTTGATAATGATTTAAATACTTTTGAATATAATGAATTTGATACCACATTTTTATTCAAAAGTTTTGAAACTAATTTTAAATTTATTGAAGAAAACGGAGAAATGGGAGATTCAAGCATTTTAGAAAATTCTTTTACGTATAATTTTGATGAAAATAATCAAATTAATTTTAAAACAAGAAGAAATAGAAAAATAAATTTAACGGAATATTATGATTTAGTATATGAGTATAATACTGATTGTATGACGGCGGGTATTAAATATAAAAAGACCTACTATTCAGATAGGGATTTAAAACCTACTGAAAATTTATTATTTACCATTACTTTATTCCCACTGTCTACACATGAAATTAATGCTGATGATTTATTGAATGAATAATTAAATAGATAAGTTGTATGAAAATAAAAAAAATAATAATTCTGATTATATTATTTTCGGTAAATTTTTTAACAGAAACCTCAAGTAAGGAAAACAAGATATTATTAAAATTAAATAATGAGATTATTACAACTATAGATATCTTAAATGAAATAAATTTCTTATCAATAATGAATGAAGATTTTTCTAAAATTGAAAAGGATAGACAAATTGAGATAGCAAAAAATTCATTGATTAGAGAAAAAATAAAATTTATTGAAATTACAAAATTTAGAGAAAATATTAAAATTAATGATAATATTTACGAAAAAATTACAAAAAATTATTTTAAAAGTTTTAATTTTGATAATGTTCAAGATTTAGAAAATTATTTTAAAAGTAAGAATTTAAATCCTAAATTTATAAAAAAAAAAATTTCTATAGATACTTTATGGAAGCAATTTATATTCGAAAAGTTCTCTAAAAATGTAAAAATTGATAAGAAAGAAATCGAGCAAATTCTTAAAAATAAAGAAAAACAAAAAGAATATTTTTTATCTGAAATTGTATTTAATGTTAGTGAAAATGAAAAACTTAGCAAAAAAACTAATGTAATTTTAAAAACAATTGAAGAGAAGAGTTTTTCGGAAGCTGCGTATAATTTTAGCATTTCAGAAACATCTAAAAATGGTGGAAAATTAGGATGGATCAAAGAAGGAATCGTTAGCGATTTAATTAACAAAGAATTAAAAAAAATAAATATTGGTGAATTTACTGATCCTATAGTTATCCCTAGCGGCTTTCTAATTCTTTATGTGGAAAATATAAGAGAAATTGAAAATAATTTTGATATTGAAGATGAATTAAAAAATATAATTGATAAAAAAACAAACGATCAGTTAAATCAATTTTCAAATATATACATTAATAAATTAAAGAGAAATATTCAACTAAATGAAATCTAATTCAATATTAATAGTTAATGGTGAACCAAATAGTATTTTTTCAGAAATTTTTTTGAAGTCTTTAGATTTAATTAAAATTAAAAATCCTATAATTTTAATTTCTTCAAAAAAATTACTTAAGCTTCAAATGAAAAAACTCAAATTTAAAAAAAATATTAAATTATTAGATTATAAAAAAATTAATCAATATAAACTTAATAATAAATCGATTAATCTTATAGATATAGAATATGATCAAAAAATTGCTTTTAAAAAAATATCAAGTGAGTCAATTAAATTTATAGAAAAATCTTTTGAAATCGCTTTTAAAATAATAAAAAAAGAAAAAATAAATAAATTTATTAATGGACCAATTTCAAAAAAATTTTTTTTAAATAAAAAATATTTAGGTATGACAGAATATATTTCTAAATTTTTTTCGAAAAAAAATACTTGTATGCTGATTTATAATAAAAATTTATCAGTTTGCCCTGTCACAACTCATATGCCATTAAAATTAGTTGCAAAAAAAATAAATAAAAAAAGTATAAAAAATAAAGTTATATTAATAGAAAATTTTTATAATAAAATTTTAAAAAAAAAACCAAAAATAGGCATTCTTGGAATAAATCCACATTGTGAAAGTGTTCTAAAAGTTAATGAAGATGAAAAAACTATAAAACCTATTGTTAAAGAATTAAAAAAATCTAGATATAAAATTGATGGCCCTATATCTGCAGATACAGCATTTCTTAAAGACAATCGCAAAAAATATGATGTTTTGATAGGTATGTATCATGATCAGGTATTAACACCCATTAAAACTCTTTTTGAATATGACGCTATCAATATTACTTTGGGGTTACCTTTTTTAAGAATATCTCCTGATCATGGTCCAAATGAAAAAATGATGGGTAAGAATTTGTCAAATCCATTAAGTTTAATTCAAGCAATAAAATTTTTAGACAATAATTGATAAAAGCAAAAAAAAGTTTAGGTCAAAATTTTTTAATAGATGAAAAAATTTTAGAAAAAATTGTTAACTTTATTGATATAAAAAATAAAACTATTTTAGAAATCGGACCTGGAACAGGAAATTTAACGAATTATATATTTAAAAAAAAACCTAAAAAAATATTTGTTATTGAAAAAGACGACCTACTAGCAGAAAAGTTAAGAGAAAAATATCCTAACAATTTACAAATAATTAATGATGATGTGCTAAAAGTAAATGAAAATAGTTTATTTGACGAGAAAGCAATTGTTTTTGGTAATTTACCATACAATATTTCAACTGAAATATTAAGTAGATGGATAGTAAATTTAAAAGATAATTTTTGGTTTGAGGCTCTTATTTTAATGTTCCAAAAAGAAGTTGCTGATAGGATTATTGCCAATTATAATAATTCAAATTACGGTAGGTTATCGATTTTAGCTAATTGGAAACTAAACATAATTAAAATATCTGATATAAAGCCCAACTCATTTCGTCCAAAACCTAAAGTAGATAGCTCATTGCTTTTTTTTACACCGAAGGAGAATTTTTATAAAATTAAAAATCCTAAAAATTTAGAAAAAATTACAAAAATTTTTTTTAACAATAGAAGGAAAATGATAAAAAAACCTTATAATCAAATTTTCAACGGTGACTTGAGAGTTTTAGAAAAACTTAAATTAAATTTGAATTTAAGACCCCAAAACCTAACGTATGAAACGTATTACAAGTTGACAGATGAGTATGAAAAATTAAATTGTTAATTTTTCAACATGCTCTCTAATAAAATTCAAATCATAATCTTTAGAGCCATTATTTATTTCTGCATCAATTAGATTATCAATCTTATTAAAACATCTTTCAATTTGATCATTTATTACAACATAGTCATAATTTATCCAATGAAGTACATCTCTTTCAAATTGTTTCATTCTTTCATCAACAATCAGTTTATCTTTCATATCTCTATTTGAGAGTCTTTGAAATAAAACATCCTTACTTGGGGGTAATATATAAAAAGTTATTAATTTATAATCTAATTTCTTATTTTTAATTTGATCAGCGCCTTGCCAGTCAATATCAAATAATACATTCTTACCTTTATTTAGATTGTCTATAACTGGCGTTCTTGTTGTTCCGTAATAATTATTAAACACTTTTGCGTATTCTAGGAATTCCTCATTTTTTATCAGCCTTTTAAATTCAGCGTCATTAACAAAAAAATAATCTTTCTTGTGAACTTCTCCCTGTCTAGGATTCCTTGTTGTGTGGGATATGGATATTGCAAAATTTTTTTTTTTTGAAAGTAATTTTGCTAGAGTAGTTTTTCCTGCTCCAGAAGGAGAGGAAAGTATTATCATTACCCCATCTTTTTCTGAGGGCATTAAAAATTCTAGTTTGCTTTTCCTTCGATAAATTTAACCGCATCGCCTACAGTTAAAATTTTCTCTGCTTCACTATCTGAAATTTCAGATCCAAACTCTTCTTCAAAAGCCATCACTAGTTCAACGGTATCTAAGCTGTCTGCACCTAAATCATCTATAAAACTTGATTCTTCAGTAACCTTTGCTTCGTCTATACCCAAGTGATCTGCTACAATTTTTTTTACTTTGCTTGAAACGTCTTCTGACATATTGATCCTTTTTGTTATATTTCGTTAATAGTTCAAAAACCTATTTTGTCAAGCCATATACATGCCACCGTTAACATGCAAAGTCTCTCCGTTTATATAATTGGATTGATTAGAACATAAAAAAACTACAGCATTTGCAATATCATCAGGTTCTCCAAGACGTGCTGAGGGTATTTTTGATATAATTTCATTTTTAAATTTCTCGTCTATTTTATCTGTCATAGCAGTTTTTATAAAACCTGGTGAAATACAATTAACATTGATACTTTTCTTTGCGTATTCGATTGCTAAACTTTTTGACATCGCCACTATTCCAGCTTTTGATGCAGTATAATTAGCTTGACCTAAATTTCCGGTATGCCCTACAACAGAAGTAATATTAACTATTTTTCCAAATTTATTTTTTAACATTTTTTTTATGGCAAATTTACTCATCAAAAAAGTTGATGTTAAATTAATATCAATCACTTTTTTCCACTCTTCTATATTCATTCTAATTGCTAAATTATCTTGAGTAATACCAGCATTATTTACAATACAATCTAAACTTCCACCCAATTCTTTAGTTGCATTTTCGACAAATTCCTCAATTTTTTCACTTTCAGATATATCAAATTTTAAAATTTTTATTTTTTCAAAATGTTTTTTTAATTCTTCAAGTTTCTCAATTCTTGTCCCTGAAGCTAATATATTTGCACCACTTTCATTTAATTTTTTTACAATTGAATTGCCTATTCCTCCAGATGCGCCTGTAACAATTATATTTTTATTTTTTAATTCATTCATATTTTTAAATTTTCAATATCCTCTTGACTATTTATTGTGTTAATTTTAACACTTTTATTTATTCGTTTTATCAAACCTGACAAAACTTTCCCAGGACCAATTTCAATAAAATGATCAACGTTTTTATTTATCATATTTATAACACTTTCTCTCCATCTCACTCTATTTTCAATTTGTTTAATTAAAAGTGATTTTAAATTTTCAGCATCTGAAAAAGCTTCGGCTGTAACATTTGAAATTAATTCATTACTTCCATTAGAAAATGAAATTTTATTTAACTCTTCAGTCATAATATTGGTAGCTTTATTCATAAGACTGCAATGAAAAGGAGCGCTAACTGGAAGTTTGATATTTTTAATTGAATTTTCTTTTAATACTTTACTTAACTTCTCTAAATCTTGAGTTTTTCCACTCAAAACTATTTGCCCTTCAGAATTATCATTTGCTATTTGTGCTATAAATTTTGACTCATTATCTTTTAATATTTTTTCGATTTCTTCAACAGTTGAGCCAAGCACTGCAACCATACCACCCTCTCCCCTTGGTACAGAATTTTGCATAGCGTCGCCTCTGATTCTTAAAATTTTTAATGTTTCTGAAAAGTTTAGATAACCAGCGCAAGATAGAGCAGAATACTCTCCTAAAGAATGACCAGCGAAATACTTTGCTTTATTTAAATCAATATTAAATTCTTTTCTAATAACTTTAAATATAGAATAACTTATTAAAAAAATTGCTGGCTGAGTGTTTACAGTTAAATCAAGCTCTTCTTTTGGTCCTTCCAATATAAGCTTTGAAATTGAATAGTTTAATGTTTGATCTGCCTCTTTAAATAAGCTTTTTACAAGCTCAAATTTATCGTAAAACTCTTTTCCCATTCCTACTATTTGGGATCCTTGGCCTGGAAAAATAACCGAAAACATATAAAAAATATTACTAATTTTGTGTTTTTAACTATTGTAATTGAAGTTTTATAATAGTATATCCTCACATTTTATTAAAGAACTTAAATGAACTTATACGAACATACTATAATAGCTAGACAAGATACTTCTCCAAGTGAATTAAAACAATTAACTGAAAAATATTCTAAAATTGTTGAAAAAAATGAGGGAGAAGTTGTTAAAACTGAGAACTGGGGTCTGCTAAACTTATCCTATCTGATTAAGAAAAATAAAAAAGGTAGCTACATACACTTTAAAATTAAAGGTAAAGGTAAGGTAGTTGAAGAATTAGAAAAAAACGAGTCTATTGATAAAAAACTATTAAGATATCTTACAGTAAGAGTAAAAGAATTTGATTTAGACACTAATTACTTTGGAAAAAAAGATGATAGTGAAAAAAAAGAAAGCACTAAAAACTAATGCCAAAAAGACAAAGTGGAAATAAAAAAGGTAAGCAAAGCAACTTTGCAAAATTAAGTATTTTTCAACCAAATAAATATAAATTTAAAAAAACTTGTCCACTTTCAGTAAAAGGTGCGCCTAAAGTTGATTATAAAAATATCAAACTTTTGAAAAAATATGTATCTGAAAATGGAAAAATCTTACCTTCAAGAATAACAAATGTGTCTCAAAAGAAACAAAGAGAGTTATCTTTGTCAATTAAAAGAGCAAGAAATCTAGCATTGTTATAATGAAAGTAATTTTATTAGAAAACGTAAAAAGAATTGGATCTATTGGTGAAGTAATAGATGTAAAGAGAGGATTTGCTAGAAATTTTTTAATAGCAAACAAAAAAGCACTTTATGCATCTAAAGAAAACATTAAAGAAGTTGAAAAAATAAAAGTTGAATTATCTAAAAAAGATAATGAGAAAAAACAAGAAGCAACCAAAATTGCAGAAGAAATTAATAATAAAGAATACTCAGTTCAAAAATTAAGCACTGAAAATAAAGAACTTTATGGTTCAGTTAAACCAACTGAAATTTCAAAACTTATTCAAGATCAAAATAAAATTGATATTAAACCCTCGCTAATACAACCAGTTGAAGAAATAAAGTCGCTAGGGAAATTTAAAGTTAAAATTTCTTTACACTCTCAAGTTGATGCTGAAATAGTAGTTAATGTTACATCAGCAGACACAATTCAATAATTATACATTCTTTTCAACAGCTTAAATTTAAAATTTAAATTAAAATATTTTTCTGTAAATTTTAATTTATGGAAAATAATTTAAGTATCGTTAAAGATAAGTTTAAAGAATTGCCAAATAACATTGAGGCAGAACAAGCTGTAATCGGATCAATTCTGGTTAGCAATGATATTTTTGACGAAATTAATACAATTATTTCATCAATTAACTTTTATGATCCCATGCATCAAAAAATATTTGAAGCAATCGAAAGTCTTATCTACAAAGGTATGCTCGCTAACCCTATTACATTAAAAAATTATTTTGAAGATGAAAAAGATGACATTAATGTTCCAGAGTATTTAGTAAAAGTAACTAAATTTTCTACATCTGTAAGACAAGCAGTAGAATATTCAAAAATAATATACGATATGTTTGTTAGAAGAGAGCTAATAAAAATTTCTGAAGAAACGATTGATAGTGCAAAGTTAAATGATCTTGATGCTAGTGGTCAAACTATAATTGAGAATTCTGAACGACAATTATTTGATTTAGCAGAAAAAGGATCTTTCAATTCTTCTCTTATAAAATTTGATGATGCCATGAAACAAACTATAGAGATGGCTTCAGCCGCATATAAAAACGAGGAAGGAATTGTAGGAGTTCCAACTGGGCTTAGAGATTTAGATGATAAACTTGGAGGTTTGCATCAATCTGATTTAATTATTATTGCAGGTCGTCCATCAATGGGTAAAACCTCACTTGCTACAAATATTGCTTTTAATGCAGCACAAAAATTACAAGATAGTGGTAAAAAATCTTCTATAGCTTTTTTCTCTTTGGAAATGTCTTCTGAGCAGCTTTCAACAAGAATAATCTCAGAACAAGCAAGAATTAGTTCTAATGACATTAGAAGAGGAAGAATTTCAGATGATCAATTTGATAAATTCTTAGAAACTTCAAAAAATATAGCCGAACTTCCACTTTATATTGATGAAACACCAGCAATCAGTATTGCTGCTTTAAGTAATAGAGCAAGAAGGATTAAAAGACTATTTGGGTTAGATATGATCGTGGTTGATTATATTCAGTTAATGAGAGGAACAACTTATAATAAAGATGGTAGAGTTCAGGAGATTTCACAAATTACACAAGGACTAAAAGCAATTGCAAAAGAGCTTGCTGTTCCTGTTGTTGCACTTTCACAATTATCAAGACAAGTGGAACAAAGAGATGATCACAAGCCTCAATTAGCAGACTTAAGAGAATCAGGTTCAATCGAGCAAGATGCAGATGTTGTAATGTTCGTTTATAGAGAAGGATATTATCTATCAAGAAAAGAACCTAGGGAAGCAACTGTAGAACACGCAGAATGGCAAGCTAAAATGAATGAGGTAGCTCACTTAGCTCAAATTATTATTGGGAAACAACGACACGGTCCAATTGGTAATGTTACACTTGAGTTTGAGGAAAGATTTACCAAATTTAAAGATACTCAAACTAATTAATTTAAAATATAAAAGAGCCTATGTTGGCTCAAATGTATCAAAACTTAGTTTTAAGGAACCCAAAAGCAATATTTATTTTACTTCTTATTTCTATATTAAGCTTTGGCTATTATTCTAAAGATTTTAGGTTGGATGCCTCCTCAGAAACATTGTTAATTGATGGAGATCCAGATTTAGAATACTTACAGGAAATTTCTGAAAGATACGGTTCTAAAGATTTTTTAATTCTCACTTATACCCCTAATGAGGGTATGGTTACAGACTCCTCAATAAATAATCTATTAAGTTTAAAGTATAAAATTCAAAGTTTAGATTGGGTCCATAGCGTTATTACCCTTTTAGATATTCCACTTTTAAACAACTCAGATGCACCACTTCAGGAAAGATTAGAAAGTTTCAAAACCTTAAAAGATAAAGAAGTAGATAGAGAAAAAGGTTTTAGCGAAATTTTAAATAGTCCAGTATTTAGAAATTTTGTAATTAGTGAAGATGGAAAGACAAGTGGAATTATTGTTAATATTAAAGAAAATGAAAAATTAGAAAATGTCGAAAGTAAATCTAGAGATGAAATTGAAAAATATAAAGATCAAATAAAAAAACAAAATCATAAAAATATTTTAGAGATTAGACAAGTTATTCAAAGCTATGAGGATGTTGGAAAAATTTATTTAGGTGGAATTCCAATGATCGCAGATGATATGATGACTTTTATTAAAAGTGATATAATTGTATTTGGGATTGGAGTTTTACTATTTATTATAGCAACTCTTTGGTTTGTATTTAGAAATCTAATTTGGATTATTGTTCCAATTAGCAGTTGTTTTTTCTCAGTAATTATTATGATGGGCCTACTAGGATTGCTTGGATGGAAAGTAACTGTTATTTCATCAAACTTTATTGCCTTAATGCTAATTCTTACAATGGCGATGAATATTCATATCAGCACAAGGTTTCTTCAGCTTAAAAAAAATTTTGCATCAAAAAATAACTTTGAAATCATTTCCTTAACTACGAGCAAAATGTTTTGGCCTATATTGTATACAGTTTTAACAACAATTTTAGCTTTCTTATCTTTAATCTTTAGTGAAATTAAACCCATCATAGATTTTGGATGGATGATGACTTTTGGCTTGATTACATCTTTTATAATTACCTTTACTTTGCTCCCTACTCTTTTAAGTTTCACTTCAGCAGGAAACGTATCTTTAAAAAAAGAACAGGAATCTAAAATTACATCGATACTTGGTTCTATTTCTTTAAATAACAAATTTACAATTTTTTCTGCAACAGGGATTATCATTGTTCTAAGTGTGATTGGTATAAGTAAGTTGGAAGTAGAAAATAGCTTTATAAATTATTTTGATAAAAACACTGAAATTTACAATGGAATGAAACTAATTGATGAAAAACTTGGTGGAACCACTCCTCTAGAGGTTATTCTAAAATTTCCAAAAAAAGAAGAAAAGAAATCGGATGAAGATGATGAGTTTGAAGATTGGGGGGATGAAGAAGATACAAACGATGAAAATTATTGGTTTACTAAAGATAAAATAGATAGAATTGCCTCTGTTCATAATTATTTAGATAGTCTTCCAGAAGTTGGTAAAGTTTTATCCTTTTCATCAATTATAGATGTTGCCACCCAATTAAATAACGATAATCCACTTGGAACTCTAGAAATGGGAGTGTTGTACTCTAAAATACCTGAAAGTATTAAAACAGAAATAATTGATCCATATCTATCAATAGAAAATAATGAGGCTCGAATTAGTCTTAGAATAATAGATTCACAAGAAAACTTGAGAAGAAATGAACTCATAAATAAAATTAATTTTGATCTAAAAAATGAATTAGGTTTAGAAAAGGATGATTATAAATTAGCTGGAGTGCTAATATTATTTAATAATTTATTACAAAGTTTGTTTAAGTCACAAATTTTAACACTTGGTCTGGTTATGATTGGTATTTTCTCAATGTTTATTATTTTATTTAGAAATATAAAACTTTCATTAATTGGTGTTGTACCAAATTTTATAGCTGCATTCTTTATTTTAGGAATTATTGGTTTGTTAGAAATCCCATTAGATATGATGACCATTACAATTGCTGCAATTACAATTGGTATAGCGGTTGATAATAGTATTCACTATATCTACAGGTTCAAGGAAGAATTTAATAGATTAAAAGATTACAACAAAACTTTAAAAACATGTCATTCAACAGTTGGGGTTGCAATTTTGAATACCTCAATAACAATTGTTTTTGGATTTTCAATTTTAGTATTATCTAAGTTTATACCTACAATTTATTTTGGTATGTTTACAGGTCTTGCGATGTTACTTGCAATGATATCTGTATTAACTTTGCTGCCAGCATTGATATTGGTTGTTAAACCTTTTGGTAAAGATGCTTAATGGTAGAATTTTTTAAAGATTTTTTTGAAGCATCGTCTATTATTGATTTAATCTACATTGCAATAACTATATGGTCATTAATAAGTTGTTATAGAAAAGGGTTTGTATTAAGTATCCTTTCAATGGCAAAATGGCTTCTAGCCTATGTTATTACTCTTATTTTGTTTCCACGTGTAAAGCCTTATTTAGAAGATACAATCGACAACGAATATATTCTTGATGTTGGGCTTGGAATTGCAATATTTGTAGTCGTTATCTTTTTAGTCTTAATGGTAAACAAAGGTATCAGTAAAGCGGTAAAATATACTGGGATTGGAGGCTTAGATACTACCTTTGGATTCTTTTTTGGGTTTATAAAAGCTTATATTATTTCTGTTTGTATTTTTTCAGGAATTCACATTGTTTATAATCATGATAAATGGCCAATAAATTTAGATAAATCATTCACCTTTCCATATTTAGAAAAAGGTAGTAATTATCTGATAAAAGAATTCCCTAATGAAAAAACATATCAAGAGTCTAAAGAAAAAATTGAAGATATTTGATCCAAAATTAAAAGAAGAGTGTGGAGTATTTGGGATCAGTAATGCTAAGGATGCATCTGCTTTAACAGCTCTAGGTTTGCACGCACTTCAGCATAGAGGTCAGGAAGGATGTGGAATAGTTACTTTTGATGGAGAAAAATATTATTCTGAAAAAAGATTTGGTTTAGTTGGAGATAATTTCAATAAAGAAAAAGTTCTAAAAAACCTTAAGGGCAATTATGCTATTGGGCATAATAGATACAGTACTACTGGCAATAATATTTTAAGAAATATCCAGCCTTTTTTTGCAGATACTAACGCAGGTGGAATTGGAGTATCGCATAACGGAAACCTAACAAATTCAATATCATTAAGAAACAAACTAGTTGAAGATGGTGCAATCTTTTACACTACCTCTGATACAGAAACTATAGTCCAGTTAATTGCTAAATCAAAAAGATCAAAAACAATTGATAAAATAATAGACGCCATATTCCAAATTCAAGGTGGGTATGCATTAGTAATGATGACTCAAAAATCTTTAATAGGTGTAAGAGATCCATATGGAATTAGACCATTGATGATAGGAAAATTAGGAAACAGCTATGTGCTAGCCTCTGAAACTTGTGCATTAGATATAATTGGTGCAAAATTTATAAGAGAAGTAGAGAATGGAGAAATAGTATTAATTGAAAATGATGAATTAACGAGTATCAAACCCTTCTCTCCTAAAAAAGTAAGACCATGTGTATTTGAGTATATTTATTTTTCAAGACCAGACAGCTTACTTGATAATAAAACAGCTTATGAACATAGAAAGAATTTAGGAAAAGAACTAGCAAAAGAAAATGATCTAAAAGCAGATATAGTTGTACCCGTACCAGATTCAGGAAACGCTGCAGCACTTGGTTTTGCTCAACATTTAAAAATAAATTTTGAACATGGTTTAATTAGAAATCATTATGTTGGAAGAACTTTTATTGAGCCAAGTCAAAAAATAAGAAGCTTAGGTGTAAAATTAAAATTAAATGCAAACCAAAGCACAATTAAAGATAAAAAAATTATTTTAATTGATGACTCGCTAGTTAGAGGAACTACATCTTATAAAATTGTTAAAATGTTGTATGACGCGGGTGCAAAAGAAGTTCATGTAAGAATAGCTTGTCCTGAGATCAAATATCCAGATTTTTATGGAGTAGATACTCCAACTAAAAAAGAGTTATTAGCAGCAAATAAAACTAATGACGAAATTTGTGAATATATAGGTGCAAAATCACTTAAATTTTTATCTATTGATGGATTGTATAGAGCAATTGGATTTGACAAAAGAAATGAGGCTTATCCTCAATTAACAGATCATTATTTTACTGGAGATTACCCAGTAAAACCCGTTGATGAATTGGGTGATAATAAAATAACTCAACTCTCTTTATTAAGTACAGCATCTAATAATTAATTATGAAAACAGTAGATTTTACTGAAATGAAAAATGGTTCTAAAGAAGATTATGAGCTATTAGAAAAATTTGAAAAAAATTTTGAAAGGCAAACAGCAGATAGAATTATAAATTATTTATCTAAGCAAACCACAACTCTAGAAGGGTATAAAATCACAAGATTGGAACATTCTTTACAAGCTGCAACAAGAGCTTTTAAAAATAATGAAAGTGATGAGATGGTTGTTGCAACTTTATTACATGATATTGGAGATGATCTTGCACCAATGAATCATTCACAATATGCAGCTTCTATTTTAAGACCTTACGTTTCTGAAAGAACTTATTGGATCATTCTTCATCATGGACTTTTTCAAACTTATTATAGTGCTCATCATTTAGGTGGTGATAGAAATGCAAGAGATAAATTTAAAGATCATAAATACTACCAGGATACGATAGATTTTTGTGAAAAATACGATCAGTGCTCATTTGATCCTGAATATAAAAGTATGTCTTTAGAGGATTTTACGCCATTAATAAGGAAAATATTCTCAAAAGAACCTTATTATTACCTTTAAATTTATTTATAAATCACTAATTAGAAGCCATGATTAAAACGAAAGAGCAAATTATAGAATATTTTCAGTCAGGTATTAAAGAAACAAAAGACTTTAAAATCGGAATTGAACACGAAAAATTTTTGTTCAACACTGAAAATAATAAAAGAATTGATTATCCAAAAGTAAAAGAAATGTTTACAGCCTTAACTGAGTTTGGCTGGAACCCTGTTTTTGAAAAAAAAAATATTATTGGTCTTAATAAAGGGGGTAAAAATATAACACTAGAACCTGGCAACCAAATTGAATTATCAGGTGATAAATTAAACCATATGCATGAGGCTTGTGCAGAGTCTCAAAACTATTTATTTGAATTAAAACAAGTTACTAAAAAATTAGGTATTAAAATAGTTAGTGCGGGCTTTGATCCTATTTCAAAATTAGAAGATATTCCAAAAAATCCTAAGCAACGTTATGAGTTAATGACGAAAGATATGCCTCTAGGTGGAGAACTTAGTTTAGATATGATGTACCGAACATGTGGCACACAATTAAATATTGATTACAATTCAGAGGTAGATTTTATTAAAAAATTTAAATTAGTTAATTCTATTGTCCCAATTTCAATTGCATTGTTTGCAAACTCTTCAATAGTTGAGAAAAAGAATAGTAATTATTTATCCTACAGATCTAAAGTATGGCAAAGCACTTCTAGAGGAGGTTTACCTAAATTATTTTTTGAAAATTTAGATTTTGATAAATATGCAGAATTTGTAATGAACTTTCCAATTCTATTTATTCAACATAATGATCAATATATTTCAGGAAGAAAATATATATTTAAAGATTTTATGGATGGAACAATTGAAGAGATAGGAAATAGACTTCCAACAGAGTCCGAACTTACAACTCACTTAAGTACTATCTTTACTGAAAATAGACTGAAGAAATATATTGAGCTTAGATCTATGGATACATGTGCTTGGGATTGCCTATGTGCTGGACCAGCTTTTAATATTGGTATTTTGTACGGAAATTTAGATGAAGCATACGAATTAGTCTCATCGTGGGAAACAGATAAAATAATCAATGCTTATTTAGATGCTCCAAAAAAAGGATTTAATACTCAATTAATGGGTAAAGACTTATTGTATTGGACTTCTGCTCTTCTGAACATTTCTAGAAAAGGCTTAGAAAAAAGAGATGTCATTAGTAAAAAAGGAAATAACGAAACTATATTCTTAAATCATTTGCAAAATGTAGTTGATAACAAAACTACAAATGCAGATCATATGATTAGTAAATTTTCAAAAGATGAAAATTTAGAAGAATTATATGACAAATAAAATAGTAGCTGTTCAAGGAAATCATCCTTCTTCTCTTAACCCTGTAACTGATACTAGTGTTTTTTTAGCTAACGAGATTCAAAACAAATATAAAATTTTTTATTATGATCCAAAAGATCTATCAATAAAAAACGCAAAAGTTATAGCTAAAGGTTTCTTCATTAAGTTCAATTATCGAAATAAGAAATTTTACAAAATCATTAAAGAACAAACTTTAGACCTTACAAAATGTAAGTTTATTTTAATCCGTCAAGATCCACCGTTTAATTTAGAATATATTTCAACTACTTACATTTTAGATTTTATTAAAAATAAAGTTAAAATAATTAATAACCCAACATCTATAAGAAATATGTCTGAAAAACTATATTCAGCAAAATATCTAAAATATATGCCTGATACACTTTTTTCTCAGGATATAAATGAAATCAAAAATTTTATTAAAAAACATAAGAAAGTAATTGTCAAACCAATTCATAGTTATAGTGGAAATGATATTCACTTATTAAATAAGTTTAATTCAAAACTTATAAATAAATATATTAAAAAACATGATCATATTATGTGTCAAAAATTTTTACCTAAGATTAGTAAAGGAGATAAAAGAGTTTTTATAATTAATGGAAAAGTTTGTGGTGCAATTTCTAGAGTTCCTAAAAAAGGATCTTATTTAAGTAATATGAGCAAAGGTGCTAAACCAATTAATATTAATTTAACAAAATTAGAAAATAAAATTTCAAAATTAATTGCAAAAGATTTAAAAAAAGAAAATATTTTTTTTGCAGGAATTGATTTTATAGATCAAAAACTTAATGGAGATATAAATGTAACATCTCCAACTGGGCTTAAAACACTTTTTGATCTATCTGGTAAAAATTTAGCTAAAACTTTTTGGAAAGAACTTAAGGTTTGAATAATTTAACTAATCAACAAAAAGGTTCGTTAATGGCTTTTATAGGAGTTATGTTTATAACTCCAGACTCTTTACTGATAAGATTATCAAATATTGATACTTGGGGAATGCTTTTTTACAGAGGGGCAATTCCATTTGTAGTAGTCCTCATTGGTCTTTTTTTTTTTTATAAAACTAATTTCTTAAAAGCATTGTTTAAAATTGGTTACCCAGGAATTTTTTATGTAATTAGTTTTTCTATTTGCAATATTACTTTTATTATCTCAATACAAAACACTAATGTAGCAAATACTTTATTAATGGTTGCTCTTGCACCAATGTTATCAGCAATTTTGGGAGCTATTTTTTTAAAAGAAAAACCAGATAATAAAACCTGGATTGCAATAATAATTACCTTTGTTGCTTGTGTTTATATTTTCTACGATTCTTTAAGTCTTGGTAATTTTTATGGAGATTTATTTGGTTTAATAACTGCTTTTGGATTAGCCTGTAACGCAAACATTGCAAGATATGCAAAATCGACTGATTTAGTACCTGCGGCTGTAATTGGGAAATCGTGTGTTGCAATATTTGCCTTTTTCTTTGTTAAAGATTTTGCTTTAGCAGGAAATGATATTTTTTATGTGCCTTTAATGTGTGTGATGTGTGTAGCAATACCATTTGTCTTGGTCACCATAGCACCAAGGTTTATAACTGCAGCTGAAGTTAATCTATTTTTCCTACTAGAAACTATCCTTGGACCAATTTGGGTTTGGATGGTTATTAAAGAGCAGCCTTCTAATGAGACAATCTATGGAGGTATAGTTATCATTATTACGATAGCAATTCATTCTTTACTGGCCATAAAAAAAACACAAACCAAAACTACGTAGCCAGAAATTATTCAACTTTAAAACTAAATATGCAAAAAGAATTAAAAAAATCTTGGGCTTTATTTATAGGAATTGGAGTAATGATGATTGCACATGGTTTGCAAATGCAAGTTATGGGTATTCGATCAGTGCTTGAAGATTTTAGTGTTTTTACAACTGGTATCTTTATGTCTGGTTATTTTGTTGGATATTTTGTAGGCTCAAGAACAACACCTAATTTTGTTTCAAAAGTTGGTCATATAAGAGTATTTGCTGCATTCGCTTCACTTGCATCTTTAAGTGCTTTAATTGCTGTTGTTTATGTAAATCCATTCATGTGGACAATTAGTAGATTTATAACGGGTATAAGTTTAGTTAGTTGTTATGTGGTTACTGAAAGCTGGTTAAATGATAGGGCGACCAATAAAAATAGAGGACAATTATTATCTGCTTATATGATGGTAATCTATTTTGGATTAGCTATAGGTATGCTGCTACTTAATGTTAGCAAACCAGAAGACTACGAACCATTTATTTTAGTTTCTATTTTACTTTCTCTTGCACTTGTTCCTATTTTATTAACTAAACGACCAGCCCCTAAATTTAAAAAGATAGAAACAATAAGCATCAAAGAATTGTATAAAATTTCACCACTTGGTTCATTGAGCTCATTCTTTACTGGTATAATTCACGCAGCTTTTTTTTCTTTAATATCTGTTTACGCAACACTTGCAAAATTTACTTTAGTTGAAATATCAATACTTTTGTTTATTGCAACGATTGCGGGAGTAATCGGCCAAGGGCCAATAGGTTATTTCTCAGATAAATTCGATAGAAGAAAAGTAATCGTAATTACAACTTTTGGAAGTTCCTTTTTGGCTTTTGTTTCAATTCTAACTTCAAATGATCCTATTCAAAATATTTATTACATGGATGAATTTGCTTTTAGAAAAATTATATTTTTTATTGCTGTAGGACTTTATTCAAGTTTATGTCTTCCTTTGTTTTCACTTAATCTTGCTCACACAAATGACTTTGTTCCAAAATCAAAATTCGTAGCAGCTGGAGGAGGTTTGCAATTCATTTTTGGTGTTGGAGCGATTAGTGGTCCTATTTTGTGTTCTATATTTATGGAATGGTTTGGATTAAATGGTTTATTTGTTTTTTTAATTATTGCTCATGGGATTATTGGTGGATTTGGTTTGTACAGGATGAAAGTTAGAGATACTGTTGAAAACCCAGACTCAACATTTACACCAATTCCTGCAACAATTACACCTGCTGGACTAGAATTAGACCCAGACACCCCTGCAACATTGGAAGAAACTTCTATAACTGATAATCCTGAAATTAAAAAATATTAAACTTAAATATTAATGCGAGTCTAGTACCGCATGAAGAAATTGTTTGGTTCTCTCATTTTGAGGATCTCCAAATAATTTTTCTGGGGGTCCTTCCTCAAATATTTTACCTTCGTTAAAAAAACAAACTCTATCTGAAATCTCACGAGCAAAACCCATTTGGTGAGTGACCATTATCATAGTCAAATTATGCTCTTTATTTAATGAACGTATAACATTTAAAACCTCCCCTACTACCTCAGGATCAAGCGCAGAAGTTATTTCATCTAAAAGCATAACTTTAGGTCTCATGGCAAGAGCTCTTGCTATAGCAACTCTTTGTTGTTGACCTCCTGAAAGTCTACTCGGATGTTGATCTTTTTTATCTGTCAAACCTACTAACTCAAGCAGCTCTAAGGCTCTTTCCTCTGCTTCCTCTTTTTTAAGACCTAAAACTTCAATTGGAGCTTCTATGCAGTTTTGTAAAGCTGTCATGTGGGGAAATAAATTGAATTGCTGAAATACCATTCCAATTTTTGAACGTCTTTCTCTTAAATACTTTTCACTTGCCTCAACAAGATTACCATTTTCACTCATATGTGTTAAGGGCTCACCGTCTAGATTGATTACACCAGCGTTTATTTTTTCTAAAGTCATTAAAACTCTGAGAACTGTAGTTTTACCTGATCCTGAAGGTCCAATAATTGAAACCATTTCATTTTTTTTAATATCTAGATTTAATTTATCTAAAACTACTAAATCACCATATTGTTTGGTTACTTGATCAAATTTTACAATTATTTCATCAGATGTATTTTTCATAATTTATTTTTTTATTTTCCCCTGTGCTTTATTAACATCATTTTCTAATTTTCTAACCCACATTGCAGCTGGAATTGAAAGAGTTAAAAATATAATTCCAACCAAAGTATAAGGCTCTAAATATCTATAATTATATCCACCAACTGCAGTTGCTGCGTGGAATAATTCTGCAACTCCTATTGTTGAAAGTAATGGTGTATCTTTAAAGATACCTACTAAATAATTTCCCATCCCTGGTATAGCTATAGGGAATGCTTGTGGAAGAACTATTCTTCTATAAGTATAAATAGTTGAAAAATTAAGAGCTCTACATGCTTCCCATTGAGATTTTGGAACACCTTCTAAAGCACCTCTATAAACTTCAGATAAATAAGTTCCAAAATGAAGACCAATTGTTATCATTCCACAAACCCAAGCAGATAGAGTAATTCCAAATTGTGGTAATACAAAATATACAAAAAATAACTGAATTAAAAGAGGTGTTGATCTTATAAATTCTACTATTTCTCTATTTATCCAATTAACAATTTTAAATGGTGTTTTTTGACCAAGTAAAAAAAATAATCCAACAATTAAGGCGATTGCATAACCTACTCCTGCTGCAAGAATAGTATTTAGAGTTGCTATTGCCATTTGTGGCAATATTTCAAATGTAAAATCCCATCGCCATCCCATTTGCATAACTTAAATTCTTTCCTTTCCAACTTTTCTAGCCGCTAATACTTCTAACCATCTTAAAAATGGAACTAATGCAAATCTAGCGATAATATAATAAATTAGTAATGCTGTCCCAAAACACTGTGCTGATAACCAAGTAATAGAATTAATTTGTTTTGCTTCAAAGGTTAAATCCACAACTGTCACCAATGCGACCAATGCGGTAGCCTTTAATAATTCTACTGTTAAATTTGCAGCAGGTGGAAGAATTATTGGAAATATTTGTGGAATAATTATTCTTTTAATTCTTTTTGCTGGAGTAAAATTTAAAGCATGTGCTGCCTCCCATTGCCCTCTAGGAACTGCAAGTATTCCTGCTCTAACTATTTCTGCACCATATGCACCAAAGTTTAAACCTAAGGCCACTACTCCTGCTGTAAAAGCCTCAAGTGATATTCCAAAGAAAGGTAATACATAATAGGCCCAAAATAATTGAACTAACAAAGAAGTTCCTCTAAAAAATTCTATATACACTGTAGCAATACCTTGTATCGCTCGATTTTTAGAAAGTCTCATTAAACCAAAAATCATAGAAATAATCACATATAGAATCATAGAACAAACAAGAACTTTTACTGTAGTTACTGTTCCCAATAAAAGTGTAACTCCATGTTCGTTTAAAAATTCAAAATATGTCAAAGTATTTTCCTTTAGATTTTAAAAACCAGGCAACAATTAAGTTGCCTGGTTTAATTTTTTAATAATGTAAATTATTTAGTTGAGCAAGCCCACTCTGTAGTCATGTCAGGTGGCGGTAGTTGAGCTTTATCATACCCATACTTACCGGCTCTCTCTAACATTTTGCCTGGATTAGCTAAAACTTTAGCTAAAGCTACATTGAAAGCATCTCTGAACTTACTATCACTTTTTCTAAAACCAATACCTACAACATTTACAGTTTCTTTAGGCATCAATTTAGGATCAGTTACTTCAAATGCTCCACCAGTTTTTTCCTCATGCTCTTTTGCACCAAAGAAAGTTTGTACAGCAGCATCTGCTCTTCCAGCTTTCATCGCTGCTAAAATACCAACTTCACCTTCTACTAAAAGCATTTGGCTATCTGGTACACCAGCTTTTTTTGCAGCTTCTACAGTATTAAAACCTGTTCCTGTTACAAGTTTAGCTCCAGTTCTAATTACATCTGCATAATTATTAATTCCTTTAGGATTACCTTTTGGAACTAACATCGCATCACCAAATACTCCAATTGGATCTGAAAAATCAATATTGGCACATCTGCTTTTTAGAATGTACATACCTCCAGTAATCATGTCTGATCTATCAGCGTTAATTCCTGGAATAAGACCTGACCATTCAAAAACTTTTGTTTCATGCTCAGTAATCCCCATTTCCTCTAAAACAGTTAAAGCTATCATGTTTACGAAACCTAATGCTTCACCATTATCTCCAGCGTATGCCCATGGCACAGCAGTACCAAAACCTAGTCTTA